>JALZAD010000130.1 GCA_030948555.1 Verrucomicrobiota bacterium
TCGTTGGCCATTCCAACACCATCCCCGAAATCCTGAAGGCGTTCGGCGCAACCGCCCCGATCGCAATCGATGAGAATGAGTACACGAACCTGTTCGTCTTCTCGCCCGGCACGCCACCGTCGCTCGCACGCATGCGGCTCGCCCTGGAGAGCGACGATTGACGGCGCGTCGACGACTCGTTAGGCTCTGGCACCGTTTCCGCTCTTTCGCACTTCGCCACAACCGGCAATCTACCTATGAGACCCATCTGGAAAGGCAGCATCAGCTTCGGCCTGGTTTACATCCCGATCTCGGTTTATCCCGCGACCCGCGAGGAGAAACTCAGCTTCCGTCAGCTCCGCGCGAGCGATCACAGCCCGATCAAATACAAGAAGGTCGCGGAGGTGGATCAGAAGGAAGTGCCGGCCGCCGAGATCGTGAAAGGCTACGAGTACGAACGTGGCAATTTCATCATCCTGAAGGAGGAAGACTTCGCGAAGGTGAAGATCGAATCGACCCACTCGATCGACATCACGGACTTCGTCGAGCAGGCGCAGGTCGACCCGAAATTCTTCTACAAGCCTTACTTCCTCGAGCCGCAAAAGGGTGGCGAGAAGGCCTACGCGCTTTTGCACAAGGCGCTCGTCGGCACGGGCAAGATCGGGATCGCGAAGGTGGTGATCAGTAATCGCGAGTATCTCGCGTCCGTGAAACCGGACGGGCTCTTCCTCGTCCTGGACCTGATGCATTTCGCCTCGGAAATTCTGAAGCCGGACGAGTTGAACGCGCCGAAGACAGCGATCTCCGAGAAGGAGCTCGCGATGGCGCAGACGTTGATCGACAGCATGTCGAGCGATTGGCAGCCGGAGCAGTATCGCGACGAGTACCGCACTGCGGTCATGGAGATGATCGAGCAGAAGGCGCAGCACAAGGAAGTCGCGGACAAACCTGCGGCGCCGGTGCGCAGCACCAACGTTGTCGACCTAGTGAAGGTCTTGCAGGAAAGCCTCGCGCGGAACCAGGCGCTGAAGCCCGCGAGTGCGAAGCGCAGCAACGGGACACGTGCGAACGGCAGTCGTTCGACCTCGACGCTGGTGAAGCAGAACCGCCGCGTCGCTGCCTAGACGATATTTCGGCCGCGTCGTGGACAACACTGTGTGAGCGCGCTTCAAACGCGCGTGTACTCAGGTTGCCGAGTGGTCAGCCGACGCACGTTGAGGCGTGTGCTGTGACCCGCTCCGGTCGCCACGCGCGCGCCATGTCATCCCGAGCCGCGAAGACGGCGAGGGACCTCTCACAGGGTCCTTGACGGAGTCGGCCCGCAGAAGCGTGATCAAAGCACCCTGTGCGGGGTCCTTCGGCGCGCTTCGCCAGCCTCAGGATGACGCGGCGTGTTTGTCGTCTCGGCTCGCGGTAATCAGTCGACCTCGACGCGGGTGAAGCAGAAGCGCCGCGTCGCGGCGTAAGGTTAGCCAGCGCTAAGTCATCGAAGGGCTGCCGGCTCGGGCAGCATGGTTGAGCTCGCGTGAGGGCGCGGAAGTTTGCGCATTGTCAGCCCGAAGCACGCTGTGCACGATCCACTCCGTTCAGTTCACCCCCTGA
Source organism: Verrucomicrobiota bacterium (assembly GCA_030948555.1). Classification (GTDB taxonomy): domain Bacteria; phylum Verrucomicrobiota; class Verrucomicrobiia; order Chthoniobacterales; family UBA10450; genus JACCTI01. The sequence goes on from JALZAD010000130.1 coordinate 1,582, forward strand.
AGGAGAATCCTTATGAAACCCGCCCTGCTGTCGTCACTCGCTCTCACCGTTGCCATCGTCGCGGGTTTTGCCGTGCTTCCAAAACCGCAGCAAGCATTCGCGCGCAGCGACGCCGTTCAGGGCAGCTTGCCTGGCATCACGGTCATGGATGCGGAAGGCCGGGCCGTGCGCAGCGGCGTGCCTGCCCCGAGCGGGCAAACCTTTGACGTGACCGTGGGGCCGAACGGCTCGTTAACCTTCTCGCCGGGTCAGATCAACGTCTCTGTCGGCGACACGGTGCGCTGGACCTGGGCCAGCAATCGCCACAGCGTGACCAGCGGCATCTCGTGCGCGCCAAGCGGCACCTTCTGTTCGCCGTCCGACTCCAACTGCAACATCCTGAGCGACGCCGGCGCGGTCTATCAGCACACCTTTACGCAGCCCGGCACCTATAAGTACTTCTGCGTCGCGCACTGTAACTTCGGCATGCTCGGAACGGTGTTCGTGACTGCGCCCTGCGTGGCGCCGCCGTCCGGCATGGTCGCGTGGTTCCCGGGTGATGGCAGCCCGCGGGACATCCAGAACGCGAACAATGGTGTGCTCGAGAACGGCGCGACCTACGCGGCGGGCAAGGTGGGTCAGGCCTTCAGCTTCAACGGGACTACCAGTGATGTGCTCGTGGCGGACAGCGCCGCGCTGCAGCCGACGACGCAGATCACGATCGATGCCTGGGTCTTCCCGAACGCGGCCGCGGGCCCGCAGGATGTCGTTGCCATGATCGTGAACAAGGAGATCAACGACAGCAGCATTGAGTATCAACTGGGACGCCGAAACAGTGCCAACTGCGACGTGGGCGCCGGCATTGCTCCCGGTAACTTCGCCTTTTACCTCGGCGGAGTCACTCTACCTAACGAGTGCTCTAGCTGGGTCGATGGCGGTGCGCAATTGCCGCTCGGCGCGTGGAGTCACGTCGCGTTGACTTATGATGGCAGCTTCGTCCGCGCCTACGTCAATGGCAGCATGACTCGCCAGCTTTCTGCCTCTGGCACGATCCTGACCGCGAACAAAGCGCCTCTGATGATTGGAGGCCGGCCAGCGCGTGCGAATTGGGCCGGCCTGATCGATGAAGTCGAGATCTTCAACCGCGCGCTGACGGCCAGTGAAGTTGCCGCGATCGCAAGCGCGGACGCCGCGGGTAAATGCAAGGCGCCTCAACCCACAACCGCTTTTTCGCGCCTGACGCATGGGAACAATGCGGGCACGTTCGACGTCGATCTCAATCCATTCGGCGTGCGCGGCATCGAGCCACGCGGCGCCAGTGGCTACCAGATGGTGGTGCAGTTTGCGAACCCGGTAGCAACGAGCGGCGGCACTCTCATTGGCAACGGCGCGATCCAAAGCGTCAACGTGTCAGGGAGCACGGTGACGGTGAACTTCAGCAGCCTGGCCGATGCGCAAACCGCGGTGGTGCGCCTGCTCGGTGTGACGGACGGCAACTCGTCGGGCGATGTGCCAATCGCAATGGGTGTGCTGATGGGGGACGCGAACGGCGATGGCAGCGTCAACTCCGCGGACGCCACCATCACGCGCAACCGCGCCGGCTTGCCGATCGATGCAACGACGTTCCGGACGGACTACAACGTCGACGGCTTCATCAACAGCGCCGATGCGACGACGGCGCGGAATCGGTCCGGTAACTTCCTTCCTTAGCCAGGAACGAGAGTGCTCCATTTCCCGCGTGCGCTTGCAGGGCCACCGGCCCCTGACAAACTGCGCGGATGCTGTCGCTCCGTCTCGCTGCGTGCCTCGCGTTGTTCGCCACTCGCGGCGCGTTCGGACAAGGCCCCGCACCCTCGCCGCTCTTCGCGCCAGGTGCGGTCTCTTCACCGGTTCCGTCGGCGACGCCATCGATGTTCCCCTCGCCCGCGCCGGCGCTGGAGCGCGCTGACCTCGAGCCATTCCTCGATGGGCTGATCAACTCGCAGCTCGAGAACCGCGACATCGCGGGCGCGGTCGTTGCGGTGGTTAAAGATGGACAGGTCCTGCTCGAGAAGGGCTATGGCTACGCAGACTTCGCGCAGAGAAAACCGGTAGATGCGAAAGGCACACTGTTTCGCCCCGGTTCGATCTCGAAACTCTTCACCGCGACCGCGGTCATGCAGCTCGTCGAACAAGGCAAGCTCGACCTCGATCGCGATGTTCGTGACTACCTCGACTTCGAAATTCCGCGCAATTTTCCCGAACCGATCACCCTGCGCCGCATCCTCACGCACACCGCGGGCTTCGAAGAATCGGTCAAAGATCTGTTCGCGAGCGGCAACTCCGCGCAGCCGCTCCGCGACTACCTCATCAGCCACATTCCCGGGCAGATCTTCCGGCCGGGAACTGTGCCCGCCTATTCGAACTACGCGCTCTCCCTCGCCGGTTACATCGTCGAGCGAGCGAGCGGCGAAGGCTTCGAGCGCTACGTCGACGAGCACATTTTCAAGCCGCTCGAGATGACGAGTTCCACCTTCGAGCAACCGCTGCCGCCTGCCTTCGCGCCGCGCATGTCCGCCGGTTATCTCCTCGGCAGCAAAGCGCCGAAGCCATTCGAGATCTGCAACCCGGCGCCGGCCGGCGCGCTCTCCACCACGGCGGAGGATATGTCGCGCTTCATGCTCGCGTATCTCAACGACGGCACGCTCGGCAGCGCGACCATTCTCCAGCCGGATTCCGTGCATGCCATGCAATCCCGGCAGTTCGAATTGCACCCGCAACTGCACGCGATGGGCCTGACCTTCATCGAGTACTCGCAGAACGGGCACACCATCTGGGGCCACGCCGGCGACACCTTCCAGTTCCACAGCGATCTCTGGCTCATTCCCGACGCGCATGTTGGCGTTTTCATTTCCTACAACAGCGCAGGCAATCGCCCGGGCAGCGGACGCAGCGAGGTCTTCCGCAGTTTTCTCGATCGCTACTTTCCGGAGAGCCCGACGCGTCCAATCGCAACCGAAGGAACGGTGGAACGCAACCGCGAGGTCGCGGGAGTTTACGAAACGTCGCGGCGCTCCGAGACGAACGTGCTCCGCATCACCGGTCTGCTCGGCCAGATCGCTGTGACGGCGGAAGGCTCAACCTTGAAGCTCGACGCGGCGAAAAATGCGCGCGGCCAAACCAAGGTCTGGCGCGAAGTTGCACCGCTGCTCTACGAGGAAGTTGGCGGGCCGGATCAGCTCGCCTTCCGTCGCGATCAGAACGGCAAGGTGACCGAGATGCTGCCGAACATGCCGATCGCAACCGGCCAGCGTGTCTCCGGATTATCGAGTAAGTCCATCCTCCTTCCGCTCATCGGCATCAGCTTCGGTTTTATCTTTCTGACGCTGCTCCTCTGGCCTGTCGCCGCGATCGTGCGCAAGGGCTACGGCCGCGCGGTGTGGCCTGATCGCACCGGACGAATCCTGCATCTTGTCGCGCGTCTGGTGTGCCTTCTCCTCGTCGGGATGATCGCGGTCTTCGCCTTCCCGTTTTCGAAGGTGAATGACGACGTCGGTTATCTCGGATCGAAGATCGATCCATGGCTGCAAACGTCGCATATGCTCGGCTGGATCGGCTCGTTAGGCGTGCTCGTCATCATCGTCGCGGCCGTGCGCTCGTGGCGCACGGACGGCGTCGGCGCGTGGGCGCGCGTGCATGCGACGCTGCTCGCCTGCGCGGCGATTGTCTGCGTCGTCTTCGCGTGGCAATTCCATCTGCTCTCGGCTTCGCTCAAGTTCTAGCGCCACTAAAGCATGCCCGATCTACTCGTTAGGCTGTATGACTTGCCGCCGGCGCAGCCTGCGTCCGTGCGCCGCGCCTTCTCGGCAGAACGCGCGCTCATCTGCGACTGGGTGCGCGAAAACTTCAGTCGCGCATGGGCCGCGGAATGTGAAGGCTCTTTCGCGAATGGCCGGCCGACCTGCTTCGTCGCAACCACCGACGACAGCCTGATCGGCTTCGCCTGCTACGACACGACTGCGCGTGGAATGTTCGGCCCCATGGGCGTGGCGGAAACGGCGCGCGGTCGTGGCATCGGGCGCGCGCTGCTCGTCGCGACTTTGCACGACATGGCGGCCGCCGGTTACGCCTACGCGGTGATCGGAGGCGCAGGCGCTGATGTGCTCCGCTTTTATCGCGACGCGGTGAACGCGACTGAAATTCCCGGTTCCGAGCCGGGGTTCTATCGCGGTATGCTCGGTGATGCTTAGACGCGTTTTCGTTGTCGCTCTACTACTCGTTAGTCTGCTTCGCCCGAGCGTCTTCGCCTACGGACCAGTCGGTCATCAGATCATCGGCGAAGTAGCGGACCAACTCCTCGCGAACAAGCCGGCCGGCGAGAAACTGCGCGCCTTGCTCGACGGCCTCTCCTTGCAAAAGGCCTCCGTCATACCCGACGAGATCAAGGGCTGGGACAAGAACGGACCCGACGCGCCCGGCATCTTTCATTACACGTCACGGCCGCTCATCGACGCGCAGCTCACCGATTACTGGAAAGCGAATCCGCCAACGCACGACAAGAACTCGCCCGTCCCGTCGCATCATTGGTTCCACTACACGGACGTCTCGGTTCTGCCGGCGCAACGTTACGCGGACGGCACGGCAGGCCGCAGCCGGTGGGATGTCGTGCACGCAATGCGCTATTGCATCGCCGTTCTGCAGGGCAAGGAACCGGAAGACAACCCGCGCAAGGTGACGAAGGCGATCGCGATCATTCTTCTCGCGCACTTCGTCGGCGATCTGCACCAACCGCTCCACGTCGGCGCGGAGTATTTCAATGATGCGGGGCAGCCGACGAATCCCGAGACCGACAAGAGCGCACTCGAAGATCAAGGCGGCAATTCCATTGTTCTGCGGCACGTGGCGCAGCGCGAAGGCGGGCGAACGCACGAGTTCGAACCGGCCACAGGAAAGTTTCACGCCTACTGGGATAACCAGGCGGTCGCGATGAATCTGCCGTCGTTCCCTAACGATATGCCGAAGGAAGAACGGCGCGTCCGGATGGATGAAGCGCGTGATGCGCTGGTGCAAGCACTCGTTAGGCAAGAACCGGACAGATGGAAGATCAATTCTGCGATCGAGACCTGGCCGGAAGCCTGGGCGGACGAAATTTTGCCCATCGCACGCGAAGCACACCAGCGCCTCCGCATCTTCAATGTGCATGCTGAGCAGGAGGAGGACGGCAGTGTGATCGCCGCCGGTTCGGCCGAGGAAGCGGCCGCGACTGACAGCCTGAATTACGAAGACTGGACGGCCCGCACCGCGCGTGACGAATTGCATAAAGCCGGCTGGCGGCTGGCCGAGTTGCTCGAGAAAGCACTTCAATAAGGCTGAAATCGCGCACGGCCATCTCGTAGCCTAACGAGTGAATGACCGAAGCTTCGCCGCAGGAAGTTGGTCCGGCGCGCGCGCCGCGATCGCATTCGCCGTGGCGGCGATGTGTATCCAACTGCGGCTGCTGTGCAATCTGCTCGACGGCCTCATGGCCCGCCCTATCCAAGGCGCGCGGAGTGTTGGAGAATCGAGACGCTCGATCCCGGGCAACGAATGAAAAGCAATCTCGACGATCAGGCCATGGGCGAATTGAAACCGAAGCGCAAGCACCGCTTCGTCGCTGTGCTTGCGGTCCTCGCGCTGGCCGCGGCCGCTATTCTCTTCGCTGCGAAGTACGTCGCGCCGCGGGTCATTGAAACGGAGAAGCTGCGCGCCATTGTCTCGTCGCGAATCGGACGAGAGCTCGGCGGCGACGCCGGTTTGCACCGGATCGATGCGCAGGGGTTTTGGATGAAGTCGTCAGGCCTCGCGGTGAGCGCGAAACCGCCACGTGCGCTAAGCGAACTGCGGGTGCACGATCTTTCGGCCAGCTTCAGTCTGGTCGAGCTCTGGCGCGGCAAGTGGCGGATCAATCACATTGGCGCCGGCCACCTGCAGGCGGCCTTCGGAGCGGAGGCGGCGAGGTTGCTCGATCGCGCCGAATTCCCGCTGCCCGAACTCGTGCCTCCCGCTGAGAATGAGGCGATCATGACCGTCGATGTGCGGAACGTCGACATCGCCCGCGCCGATCTCTTCTGGGCCGATCCAGCGAAAGACGGCGGCCAGATTCGCGGGGTGGCGGTGACCTGCTTCCCTGACGGAAAGAACCTGACCGTGCACGGGCATGGCGGCTTTTTTCACCAGGCGAAATGGCCGGAGGCGCGCATCTCGGACTTCAAGCTCTACTATGCCAAGCCGTCGCTGCGCATCGACGAAGGCCACCTCGCGCTCGGCAGCCGCGGCGTGATCGATGTGAAGGGCGAGATGAAGTTCGAGCAGGATGCGTCCCTCGATCTGCGGCTCAATTTCGCGCGCTGCCCGATCACGCCTTTCCTGAAAAACGAGAGCAGGAGCAAGCTCGAAGGCGCCTTCGCTGGGGACACGCACCTGCAGAAGGTCGTCGGTAAATCCGAAGCGCTCACCGCGACCGGCAAGCTGACGAGCGCGGACGCGACGGTGAAGAATGTCGCCGCGCTGGAGAAGGCGGCGACGTTCACCGGCAAGGCGGAGCTCAGTCCTTTGAAGCTCGATGAAGTGCGAGGCGACTATCGCTTCGAAGCCGGCAAACTGACGGTGAGCGACTTCCGTGCGGAGTCGCGGCGGGTGCTGCGCGTGGAAGGCAGGTTCAGTTACGAGCACGAAGAAATCGCCGGGACGTTTCGGCTCGGCATCGCACCGGAAATCGCGGCGAAGTTTCCCGGCGCGCGCGAAGAGGTCTTCACTCGGGCGGAAGGCGATTACGTTTGGACGACGGTGAAAATATCCGGCCCGCTCGATCATCCGACCGACGACCTGAAGCCGCGCCTCATCGCGGCGCTCGAAAAGCATGTCGCGCTCGGCGTGCTCGCGCCCGTGCTCAAGATCGGCCAGGGCGCGCGGGATGTGATCGAGCTGCTCTTTCCGCGTTGAATTCTCACCCGCCGAATCCGACTAAGACATCTTCTCGCCCATGAATCGCCTTTTTTGCACGACTGCCATTCTTCTCGCCCTCATCACCTCCGTCTTCGCCCGTGACGCGCGCGAACAGGCCCGCATCGACTTCCTTATTCACGACGTTGAGCAGGCGAAAGGCGTCGTCTTCATTCGCAACGGCACAGAGCACGCGAGCGCGGAAGCAGCGGAACATCTGCGGATGAAAGTCAATTACGCGGGCGAGCGGGTGAAGACGGCGGAAGATTTCGTGAAACTCTGCGCCTCCGAATCCTACCTCACGCACCAGCGCTACAAGATCCGTCTCGCGAACGGCAAGACAGTCGACGCGGGCGAGTATTTCACCGCCCGGCTCCGCGAGTTCGATGCGCAAAAGCAGTGATGGCCCACGACTAGCTCGTGAGCCATCCCATGACCCGATCGTTCGCCAAGCTTTTCCTCGCTGCGCTGCTTTTGAGCGGCTGCGCGACGCGTGAAACGCGCGACGCCAAACACGAAGTGGCGTCGCTCTATTCGGCCGCATCGCCGACCTTCAAGCAAGCGACTGGTTCGCTCCTCACGGGCGGCAGCTACGTCGCGGGCAACAGCATCACGACTTACGTGAACGGCCGCGAAATCTTCCCGCCCATGCTGGCCGCGATCCATTCCGCGCGACGCACGATCGACTTCGAAACCTACGTGATGTGGAACGGCGAAATCGCGCGCCGGTTTGCCGATGCGCTCGCCGAACGCGCCCGCGCCGGCGTGCAGGTCAACGCGATCCTCGACTCCCAAGGCACCGGCAAGATGGGCAGCGACAATCTCGAGAAGATGCGCGCGGCCGGCGTGCACACGGTAAAGTATCACCCGCTCGCGCTCTGGGATCCGCGCAAATACAACAACCGAACTCATCGCAAGCTCCTCGTCATCGACGGCAAGGTCGGTTTCATCGGCGGGGTTGGGATCGCCGATGAGTGGTTGGGCAACGGCGACTCGCCCGACCATTGGCGCGACAATCATTACCGCGTGACCGGCCCGGTGGTGGCGCAGATTCAGGGCGCGTTCATGGACAACTGGCTCAAGGCCGAAGGCACCGTCCTGCACGGGCCGGATTACTTCCCCGCGCTGGCCGCGACTGGTTCGAACAGCGCGCAGGTTTTCTGGAGTTCGCCGCGCCTCGGCAACATGGATGTGCACCTCATGTATCTCCTTGCGATGGCTTCCGCGCAGCGCAGCCTGCTGATCGAGAACGCCTACTTCGTGCCCGACGCACTGATGCGAAAAGAACTGATCGCCTCGGCGAAACGCGGCGCGCGGGTGGAGATAATCGTGCCGGGCAAACACATCGATCAGAAGATCGTGCGGACCGCTTCGCGGAAATATTGGCCGGAGCTGATCCGCGCCGGAGTGCACATCTACGAATACCAGCCGGCAATGGACCACACGAAATTGATGATCGTGGACGGGACTTTTGTCTCCGTTGGCTCGGCCAATTTCGACCTCCGCACCGTGCGCTTGAACGATGAGGCGAACATGAACGTGGTCGATCGGAGCTTCGCCGCGCAGCAGGCGCGCGTCTTCGCGCAGGACAAGCAGCGCTCGCGTGAAATCACCTTGGATGAGGCGGGCAAGATGGGCCTCGCGAATCCGATTGAGCAGGTGGCGAGCATCGTCTCGCCGGAGTTGTAACTACTCGTTAGGCAATCCTGCGCTCAGGAGAAGAGCCGGCTCTCGAATCCGTAGCCCGGAAGCTGGATCATCTTCTCAAAGCGCAACCCGATTTTTTCGAGGACGGCAGCGGAACGAACGTTGTCCGGCGCGGTGATCGCCACGATCCGCGGGAGAGCGAGGGTCGTTAGGCCGTACTGCATGACCGCGCGCGCGGCTTCGGTGGCGTAACCGCGTCCCCAGAAGCGCTCGAAAATCGAGAAGCCGACATCGACATGCTCGAGCGTGTCGCGCTTGATCAAACCACACATGCCAAGCGGCGCGCCGTCTTCCTTCCGCTCAATGACGTAGAACCCGAAACCGTAGCGCTCGTAGCTGGGCAGAATTTTCTCCGCCATGTATCCGGCCGCTTCTTCCGGTGTCCGGATCCTGCGATCGGCCACGAAGCGGATGAACCCCGGTTCGTTCAGGATCTCCAGCATCAGCTCACCATCATCGAGCGTGAACTCGCGCAGGCGAAGGCGTTCGGTTTCGAGGATCATCTTCATGCGTTCCGCGGACGAACTATTTGAAAAGCGCGCACGGCACACGCAAATAGTCGGATGACAGACAACCTTGTTACCCGACGGATCGTTCAAGTCGGTGCACTTTTTCTGATCGGGGACGGCCTCATGGGATTGATCAAACCGCGCTGGCATTCGCTCCTCTGGCACGTGGGTCCGCAGCTCGTGAAAGCGGCGACCGAAGAGCTGGCGTCGCACCCGAAGACGGCACGCGGAATCTACGCAGCGGAGCTGGCGCTTGGCATCGTCCTGGCTTCTCAGCAGACACCGGAAGAGTAAGGGCGCGGCGCGACGGCGAAGCGTCGCCAGGTTCATGATCCAGCTCGACTGGTCTCGTTAGGCGGGTTCCTCTGCGCGGCGAATTTGTTCGCGCAGGATGTGACGCTGACGATCGATGCGACGAAGGATCGCAACGTCATTCCGGATGCCGTCTACGGGGTGAATACTTGAGCATCCCCGGCGCAACCGTGCATCGGCACGGCGGCAATCAATTGACCGGATTCAACTGGGAGAACAACGCGTCGAACGCCGGGACCGATAACATCAACTCGAGCGACTCCTATCTCGGGAGCAACGCCGGGATTGGGAATAGCCAGACGCCCGGCGCGGTCATGCAGGCGTGGGTCAATGCCGATCGCGCGGCGGGATTGAAGGCAATCATGACGCTGCCGCTCGCGGGCTACGTCGCGGCGGACATGAACGGCACCGTTTCGCAGGGGAAGACGGCGCCGAGCGCGCGCTGGAAACAGATCGTGGTCAACAAAGGCGCGCCGCTTAGCGTGACGCCGAACACGAGCGACAGCTTCGTCTATCTCGACGAGATGGTGAACTTCCTTCTCGTGAAATACGGCAGCGCGTGCAGCTCACGTTGCAAAGCTCCCCTGCTCTCTCGCCCGCGGTGTGGACAGATCAGGATCCTGCGGGCTTGAACCGACCATCACGAACATCGACGCGCAGACCGAGCTCTGGGCGATCGCGCTTCCGATGAACGCTGCGCGACAGTTCTACCGCTTGAGCGCGCAGCAGTAACCGCGCATCGCCTAACGAGTGGTCTCAACGGGCGCGTCAGCATTCATGAGTTGCCGTCCGCAGCTCGGACAGATGCCATGCGAGATATCGATCCCGAGTTCCTTTGCGCAATAATCCTCGAGCGATAGCCAGTCGCCTCCGCGATCCAGCTTTCGGCACCAGCCGCACATCGTGAGCATGTCCTCGAGGTAGCTAAACTTCCGCAGGACGCGCCGCGTCGCGACGAACACGACCAGCCAAACAGTGAGGGTGAGCACCGACTCAATGGCCGCCTCTTGCCAGGTGCTGTGCGCGACTCCGCCGAAGAGGCGCCGCGGCAGAGCGAGCAACTCGTCGACCCAGGAGAGAAGAATGATCAGCGCGAAGCCGATGCATTCGATCCACAGGATCGTCCGGGCAGCACGTTTGTTCCGGGTGGGCATGCGCTCCGATGTTTCTACGCGCTTCGAGTCCTCGATGGCAACGTCGTAGCGGTAGAAGATCGCGCCGGAATCCGTCGTGATGGACGGCTGCGACGCGATCATTCGTAAAGGCGCGCATGCCGACGATTGAGCGCGCGCGCAGCGGCGGTCGTTCACACGCGCTTGGCATCGCTGATCATCGGCATCGTCTTCGTCAGCTCCGCCGCCACCATGCTTGGTCTTGTGAGCCGAAATGCGATGACGTTCATCGTCGCGTTCCTCGGCTTTTGGCATGTGGCGGTGAACAGCAAAGGCGCCTCGCCCTGCTCCATTTCGCCGGATTCTCGGGGCGGCAACGATGGAGACGCTCCTCACCTACTCCGCGCTCGCGATCGTCTGCGCAATCGGCGCGGAAGCGGCGCACCGCGCACGACCGAGATTATGGAGCTGACTCCGTCTGCCCTCCCCATTTGTCTCTCCCGGCGAAATAAGAAGACGCATCAGGCGTTCGGCGTTTCGGTCAGACGCGGATCCAGCCTGGGATAA
>JALZAD010000165.1 GCA_030948555.1 Verrucomicrobiota bacterium
CCTCGATGATGGCTTCCTCTGTGCGCGACGCGAACGAGGCTGAAGTCGCGTCGCTGCGCGCTGGTAGCTGACGCGGATGAGATAGATTTACGCTCGCGGCTTTTCGCGCGCCTGTTTCGCCCTACAGTCTCCGACCGTGGACGAGCAGAATGAGCTAATCGCAAGGCGGCGTGAGAAACTGCAGGCGCTCGAAGCGCGTGGCGCGAAGCCGTTTGGCGCGAGCTTCGAGACGGACGGCTCCGTCGGCGAGGTGCGCGAGAAGTTTGCCGAAGGCACCGCCCTGCGCGCCGCCGGACGCATCACCGCGCACCGTGACATGGGCAGGAGCCACTTCCTCGATTTGCGCGACGCGAGTGGGCGCATCCAGATTTACGTCCAGGCGAAGGAGCTCGGGCCCGAGGTGATGGAGACGTTCGCGCTGCTCGACCTCGGCGATTTCGTCGGCGTGGAGGGCGCCTGTTTCGTGACGAAGACCGGCGAGCCGTCGTTAAAGGTGACCAAGCTTACCGTGCTCGGAAAAGCGCTGCGGCCATTACCCGAGAAGTGGCATGGCCTGCAGGATGTCGAAGCGCGGTATCGCCAGCGTTACCTCGATCTGCTGACGAACGACCACTCGCGCGCCGTCTTCGAGAAGCGGATCACGATCCTGCGCGAGATCCGCGCCTTTCTGCAGGAGCGCGGGTTTCTGGAAGTCGAGACGCCGATGTTACAAGCGGTCGCAGGCGGCGCGGCGGCTGAGCCCTTCCGCACCCATCACAACGCGCTCGGCATGGATCTCTACATGCGCATCGCACCCGAGCTTTATTTGAAGCGACTGCTAGTCGGCGGCTTCACCAAAGTCTTTGAACTGAATCGCAACTTCCGGAACGAAGGCATTTCGCGGAGGCACAATCCCGAGTTCACCATGCTTGAGGTCTACTGGGCCTACGCAGACTTCGAGAAGATCGCCGACCTCGTCGAGGAGATGATTTGTCGTCTTGCGGAAACCGTTGCCGGTTCGCTGCAAATTGAACATAAGGACGCCGAAGGAAACGTCACCCGCACGCTCAACCTTTCCCGCCCGTGGCGACGCGCCCGTTACCGCGATCTGATTCGCGAAGTCGATCCGCAATGGTTCGATTACACGACCGAAGAGCGGCGGCGACGTTGCGGCGAGCTCGGGGTCGAGATCAACCCGCGCATGGCCGACTACGAAGTGACCCAGCAGGTCTTCGAAAAGCTAATTGAGGAGAAAACCTTCGATCCGCTTTTCGTTACTCACTGTCCGAAAGAGCTCGTCCCGCTCGCGAAGCAGAACGCGGACGACGACTCGTTAGTCGACGTCTACGAGCTGATCATTAACGGGCAGGAAATCTCGCCCGGTTACTCCGAGTTAAATGACCCGATCGTCCAGCGTCAGCGTTTGCTTGAGCAAGCCGGCGAAGAAACACAAAAGCTCGATGAGGATTTCCTCCTCGCGCTCGAGCACGGCATGCCGCCCGCCGGCGGCTTTGGTCTTGGCGTCGATCGACTGACCATGCTGCTGACCGGCGCCGAATCGATCCGCGACGTGATTCTCTTTCCGCTGCTGAAGCCAAAGCGGGATTAGCCACGGATTGGGAAGGCCTGTGCTCCTATCCGTGTTTCACCGTGTTCATCCGCGGCTAAGACTTCTGCGCCTTGCCGAACCAGTGCGCGATCACGACGTCTGTCGATGAGTGCGCCACGATCGAGGCGATGATCACGATCGCGACGAGGTGCGCAGATGGCGTGCTTTCGGCGCGTTACTCTCCACGATCATCAACCCGTAAACCACCGAGGCAAAACCATTCGGCGCGAACCAGCCTTCGCTGAGCGGGAAGTTCTCGCCACCTTTGGCCTAGCCGCGGCGTGACTCAGGCCAGTCAATCTCCCCACGCCGACGGTCTTACCACGCCGACGATACGCGCTGTGCCGCTCACTTGAACGGCGCGCAGGGACACCGCAGGCGCTCCTTCAACGCAGTAAAGCTCGCGATCGCGGAAGCGCAGGAACCAGATCCAGGCGTCAACCGTAGTAGCCACCGCCTGCACGATACAAAACCCGCGGTAAGACCTTTCTCCTCCCGCTGGCCAGCGATCGGACCGACAAGCCGCTTGCCCGGAAACGACGACGCCAAGACGCTATGAACGACGGAATGCGAGCAGGGCAAGCGCTCGACCTCTCACTTCTGGATTTCTACTTCAGCCTTTTTAATTCGGACTGTCTTCGATGTGCTGGAATGTGAGCTGCATTGCCAGTGCGGCTCGCACTTGCTCGTGCTCGCCCAGAAGTCGTCGCGGTTGATGATGAGCGATTCCTTGGAGGTCTCGCCCGCTTCGTTGAGGGTGGTAACGTTGCTGTTCTTCCTGAACGGCGGATCGGCCAGGACGATTTCACATTCGCCGTGCTTTCGGGGCGAGCACATCCTTGGTCACGATCGACAGGCCGGGTGGCGGAATCTAGCCATCCGCCTCGGAACCGGTGCCGTGTAGCCCAAGTTCATCGCGCAGAGCCGCGTGACGTTATTAACTATTCGTTGCCAGGAACGCGCCACTCTGAGTTTCGCCTTGTGCGCCCGATTGAGTTGGTTTGCTCCGCGCTGTGATCAGGGTGGCGGGCAGTCGGCCTTGATAGTCAGCGCAATCGACCTTTCGAGGTGGCGATTCTTGCTCATTTCATGAACGCCCAATAGTCTCGGATCGTGGGTGCTGTGCCAGGAACGTTAAGGAAAGGGGGAGTGTCATTCGGCGCTACGCAATGGAGCGTCATCTCCGCTTGCAACGACAAAAGGGAGACGAGTGATGTCGCCCAAGCGGCGCTCGCCCAACTTTGTCGCGATTATTGGCCGCCGCTTTACAGCTTCGTGCGGCGCCGTGGCTATAACTCGGCCGACGCGCAGGACCTGGTGCAAGGTTTCTTTGCTTTCTTTCTGAAGACCCGCGCCTACGAACGAACCGATCGTGGCAAAGGAAAATTCCGCTCCTTTCTGCTCGCTTCGATGAAGCATTACATGGCGGACGTGTGGGACCGGGAGCGTGCCTTAAAGCGGGGCGGCGGACTTTCCTTCGTGCTTCTCGAGAACGAAATGGAAACAGTGGAAAGGCAATGCGCGCGTGAATTCGGTGAGGCGATGCTGCCGGGAGATCGACTTTACGAACTGCGCTGGGCCGAAGCGCTGGTCGTGTGCTCGTTAGGTCGGCTCGAGGAGGAGGCCATGCGAGAAGGGAAAGGGAGGCTGTTTGCGGAACTAAAGCCGTTTCTTTGTGGTGGCCGGAATGTTCCGCGCCAGGAAGATGTGGCCGTGCAGCTCGCGATGTCGGTTGAAACTCTTCGCAGCCATCTTTCCCGGTGGCGCGCGCGTTATCGGATTGCGTTGCGTGACGAGGTCAGGCGCACGCTCGGCGAAGACGACAGCGTTGATGCCGAGTTGCATCACCTCTGTTCCGTTTTGGCGACGGCGAGTTGAGTCCCTAACCTAACCAGTGCTCGCGCTGAATACCCCCGATGCCAGTCGAACAGGAACTGACCCGCTGCGAGCAATGCGGCGAGCTCTTGACCGGCATCACTGGAATCGGATGCCTCAACTGCATGTTGCGCGGCGGAATGGCCGACTCGGCGCCTGAGCTGCCTAACGACTTTCGCCTTCAACATTACGAACTCTGTCAGGGCGCCGACGGACCGGAGGAGATAGGGCGCGGGGCGATGGGCGTGACTTACCGCGCGCGCGACGTCAATCTCGATGCGCCGGTCGCGCTCAAAGTGATCAGTGAGCGTTACTCGAACAGCGCGGAAGCGCGGGAGCGTTTTCGACGTGAGGCGCGCGCGGCCGCGCAGTTGCGCCATGCAAATGTCGCGCGCGTTTTCCATTTCGGTGAAACGGAAGCCGGTCAGTGTTTTTACGCGATGGAACTGGTGGAAGGCGAAACGCTGGAAGCGCGAGTCCGGCGCGAGGGACCGCTCCCTCCAGCGCTGGTGTTGGAAATCGCTACGCAAATTACGCGCGCTTTGGTTGCGGCCGAAGCGCAAGGGTTGGTCCACCGCGATCTGAAACCGAGTAACGT
>JALZAD010000182.1 GCA_030948555.1 Verrucomicrobiota bacterium
GCGCTGCTCAGCCGCCGGTGTTTGCTCCGTCAGTTGATTAACGGTCGTTGCCCTCGCCTCGGGTGCGGAAGCCATTTCCTGCCCGAACTCGTCCTTTGCCTTCTGGAATTCCCGGATTGCCTGGCCCATACCGCGGGCCAGGTCGGGTAACCTTTTTGCACCGAACAAGACAAGAATGATCAAGAGAATGATGATCATGTCCGGTCCGGCAATGTTCATGAGGCTTGCGATGATCATAAGGGATTAATGGAGATGAGGCCTGACGGTGACGCCACTTAGTTAATTCGTGAGGTTGTAGCTCTGGACGAGGGCCACGCCGCTGCCGTTATCCGCGCCGCGGACCACTGCGGTGTAAAGTCCAGGAGCAAAGTTCGCGACTGTAGCAGATTCGAGAGGCTTCCGCGGACTTAGACCCTGGGCGGCGATCTCGGCCGCATCGGGATCAGAAGCGAAATTGTCGTTCGATTTCACCAGCGTCCCGTTTCCATCAAAGATGAAGACAACCGGATCGGCGAGGGGATTGGTGATGCCATAGGTGGTCAGGTCCGGACCGATCGCACGCACCACGACGCGCTGCGTGGCTGAGCCCATAACATTCAGGCCACCGATGAGAAGATTGTCGCCACTCTGCACGAAGCCGCGCGCGGAAAGATTTTTCAGGCTGCTCCCGCTGCCGGGGTCGACGTCGTACGCTTCCACCAAGCCGATGCCGGTGCCGCCGTCGACGCCGCTGAGAACCGCGGTGTAGTTGCCAGCCGGCAACGTGCGGAGGATGGCGGATTCTTTGGGATTGGGCGGCGCGAGCCCGAGACTGGTGATCGTCGCCTTGTCCGGACTGGAGCTAAAGTCGTCGTTCTTCGCGAGCGAGACGCCCTGGCTGTCAAACAGCTCCAGCACCGGGTTGGCGAGGAATCCCGACACGTAAGGAGCGAGGCTCGGTCCAATGCCGCGCACCACGATGCGCTTATCGGGTGTGCCGCGAACAAGGAAGCCGACGATGGAGACCCGTTCGCCTGTCCCGACCTGCAGCCGCCCCGACATGGTCGCGAGCGTCCCCGCACCCGGAGCGAAGGTCAGGCCGGAGACACTGCTGATGTAGGGACCGAAATTAATCACCGAGCTCGAAACCGGCGTGGCCGCACCGGTCGCTTTATTGATGATATGGAGGCGATCATCGATCGCAGCGTAGAGCTTGCCGTCAGGCGCAAAGGTCATTCCTGAAACGGGACTGTTTGTGTTCACGCCAAGAGGACCGACGGCGGTCGCGGCGCCAGTCGTCTGATTGATCGTGTAAAGCATGCCATCCGCCTGGCCGATGGCGTAGAGCGTATTGCTGCTGTCGAAAGCCATCGCGTCAATCGCCACGCCGCTCGAGCCCAGCCGCGTCGCCACCCCCACATCAGCCGTCTCGGAGATCGTGAAGGTATAGAGGTCGTTCACCGGTTGGTTATTGGCATTCAACGCCGAGGCGAGGAAGCCCACGTTATCAGATGGACGGAAGGCGATGTCGCCCTCGCCTTTCAAGCCGCTTACGCCGATATCGATGCTGCGACTGAACTTCCCGCTGACCTTGCTGATCTCGCGGACGCGATTGGTCACTTGATCAAAGGTGTAGATTCTGCCGTTGCGTGTCGCGATGCCATAAGCAAGAGCATCGCTGCCGAAACTGCCGACGTTCGTGGCTGCGCCGGTTGCCGGATCTACGGTAACAAGACCGCTCCCGAAAAAGGTAGAGCCGAAAAGCGCCGGGGCCGGCGTGGGAGTGGTGGTTTGCGCGTGGAGCGCGGGGCTGCCCGCGAGAAATGCTGCCATTCCGGCAGCCAGGATTCCGATGTGCCGTTTCATAGTAAGTGTCCTCCCGGTGAAAATGAACTACTTGAGAGCGCCGTTCAGACCGTTTGGATAAAACAAGCCGCTGGATGCGTTCTGTGCTCCGTAGACGATGTTCAAGCCCTGCCGCGGCGTGCGCCGGAATGCGCGTCCCATGCTGTCGGTCGGCACGATGTTGGCATTGCCGCTGGAATCGACCACGCCCTGATCATCGTCCGCGCCAGAGAGCATCTTGCGCAGGTCGGAGATTTTTTGCGCAATGCCCTGTGCAGTCGAGCCTGCGTTGAAGATGTTCACGCGGATGTTTCCGGCATGGTAAGCCTCCACCGCGAGAATCCCGGCGGCGCTTTCCAGAATGTCCTTGTTCGTCAAGAGGCGCGCGGCGCCGGCAAACAGAGTCGTGCCCACGTCTTCAAAGATGAAAGCGCCGAGGAGGAAATTGACGTCGTTCGCAAAAGGATCGAACGACTGCCCGATACCCGCGGCCTGGGCCAGCGTGTTGAAGCTGTTCAGCAGATCGATTTTCGGCCGCGCGACCGGTTGCGCACCCGCGGCCGCCAGGGTCGTGCGAAAGAATTTCACGTGATTGCGCTCGTCCCCGCCGATCTCAGCGGCATACTGCGCCACTTTCGGATCGCTAAAGGGCACCTTCGGGTTGGACTTGATCGTGACCGTGCCGGGTGTGCCGGAGCCGTCCACGGCGATGCCCTGGGTTTCAATTCCGGTGCCGAAGACGGCGTAGGTGTAAAACTCTGCCTCGAGATATTCGAGGTTGAGCGCAAATTGCGCGACCGTGACATCGAGCGCCGGACCGGAACTCTGGGCGAAGGCCGTCTTGCTGAGTGCGCCGAGCGTCGTCATGCCGACGGCACCGAGGCCGAGATTCCTGAGCGCCTGCCGGCGAGAGAGCTGCTTTCCGAAGTTGTCGAGGATTGGATTCATAGTTTTAGAGCGATTCTTTGGTTGCGTGCCTTGGTGGGGTTCAGCGCTTCTGGATTTGAAACCAAACGTCCGAGCCGGCCAAAAGAAGTTCGCGGCGTCCAACGATTCAGATGCACAAACTTTATTTTTTTTTGCTCCGGCAAAAAATGGAAGCGGCGTCGCTTACGCGACCAGCAATCGACGGAACCCGCCGCGCACGGCACCGGC
Organism: Verrucomicrobiota bacterium; assembly: GCA_030948555.1. Lineage (GTDB taxonomy): Bacteria > Verrucomicrobiota > Verrucomicrobiia > Chthoniobacterales > UBA10450 > JACCTI01. Next base: position 2,980 of record JALZAD010000182.1, read on the forward strand.
TCGCGTTTCGGCTGTTCATAAAAAATGCTATCAGTTCGACCGATGAACCACCGCGTGGGGGTATCGCTGATCGTGCCGATCAAGAACGAAGCGGAGAATCTGCCGCGGTGTCTCAGCTCCATCGCCTGGGCGGACGAAATCTTTGTCGTGGATTCGCAGAGCAGCGACGGCTCGATCGAGATCGCGGAGCGAGCGGGAGCGCAGGTGGTGCAGTTCGAGTTCAACGGCACCTGGCCGAAGAAGAAAAACTGGGCGCTCGAAAATCTGCCCTTTCGCAACGAGTGGATTTTCATCCTCGATGCGGACGAGACGCTGCCGCCGGAAGCGGAAGCGGAGTTCCGCAATGCGATTGAGAATGCGGGTGAGATCGCAGGCTATTGGATCAACCGCCGCTTCATGTTCCTCGATCGCTGGCTGAAGCACGCCTACTACCCAAACTGGAATCTGCGGCTCTTTAAGCACTCGTTAGGCCGCTACGAAAAGCTGACCGACTCGCCGACGAACAGTGGAGACAATGAGGTCCACGAGCATGTGATTGTGCAGGGGCCGACCGGCCGTTTGCGGTCGGAGATGGATCACTACGCATTTCCGTCGGTCGAAGTTTTCGTCGAGAAACATAACCGCTACTCGAATTGGGAAGCGCGCGTCGCGACCGAGCGACATCTCGCGCAAAGCTCAGATCAGTTGCATCACGAGCGGGTTAATCGGCGACGGAAACTGAAGCTGCTTTCTCAACGGCTGCCGTTTCGTGGACTGCTGCGCTTCCTCTACGTTTACGTCTGGCAGAAAGGCTTTCTTGATGGACGCGAGGGCTACTACTTCGCGCGACTGCACGGAATGTACGAGTTCCTCTCCGTCGCGAAGACCTACGAGCTGGAAAAGAAAGCCAGCGGCCGCCCATGATAGAAGCATGTCATCCCGAGCCAGCGGAGACGGCGAGGGATCTCGCACAGGGTGCTGGATATGCGTGGTCGGTGAGTGTGATCAGG
>JALZAD010000201.1 GCA_030948555.1 Verrucomicrobiota bacterium
CTGCAGCGCAAGCTGCGTTGGCCAGGTAAGTCATCTCGAGCGGAGTCGAGAGACCCCGTGGCAAAGTCGAAGGTGGTGCCGCGGGGTCCCTCGACTTCGCTCGGGATGACGGCTAGTCGTGCAGATAGGCACGCCATGCGTCCCACGCGCGGACCCAATCTCGTTTTGCCGACCACGCCTCGGCTTCAAGAAAATGGAAGTAAGCGGGCGAGTTCGGCTGGCCAGTGAAGCGACGTAACGTGATCAGCGCGTCGTCAGTGTTTCCGCTCTGCATCTGCTTGGTGTAGAGCGCGAGACCGGCTTCGTAGTTGTTCGCGCTGGAGAAAATCTTCTGTTGGAGCTGCTCGGCCGTTTCGTTCGTCACAACATCGGGCAGCCTAGGGCGGGCGATGAAACGTTGCGCGAGCGCAACCGCCTCATCGAAGCGCGCCTGTAACGCGTAGAGGTTCGCCACTCCGCGCCACGCGAAGGGCAGCAGGTCGGGATGTTGATCCACTAGCGACTGCAATCGCTCGAGATCGCCGCGCTCGCTCCACAGTGCGAAGAGTCGCGACTTCTGCTCGGCCGTGAGCATCTCCAGTGCGGGATCGCGCGCGAGCAAGCGTTCCACCGTTTCGCTAAATGTCTGCGCATTCGCTCGCGCGAGCGTGATCAAGGCAAGGTCCGGCTGCGCGCTGCCGAAGTCGCGCAGCATTCGATTCACCGTCGGATTCATCTGCGACGCTGCCGAAAGCATTCGGTCGTAGAGCACCGGACGTTTGGAGCCGGCGCGCCGCAATGCTTCGCGCCATGCGGTCATGGTGAGCATCGGCTCGCGTGTGATCCAGGTGAGGCCTTCCTGATACGGCACCTCGAACGAACCGGGCTCCAGAAAACGCGCGCGACGAAAATCTGCGAGCGCCTCTTCGCTCGCCTGCATCGCGCCGACTTTCGCAATCGCGCGGACGAAGTAGAGCTGCCAATCGAGCGGCGCCAACTCGAGTCCGCGCGTGGCGTGCTCGATCGTGGCGGCGAAATTGCGCTGCTTGTTCGCTTCCACGGCAAGCGTGCGTTCGCGATCAACACTGATACCGCCGGGCACTTGAATGAGCCCGCGCGCAGAGAGGATCCAGGTGCAGCCGATGAGCGCGAGGAAAAGACCGACGACGCGAAAGCCAGTCCCGGCAGACGCACTCCGCGCTCGTGCCGCAGGGCGGCGCAACGAGAGGCCTAACAAGAAGAAGCCGGCGTAAGCAGACCCGACGCGATGCCCGGAGACATCGATCAAGCCGTGTCCGGCGAAGAGCAGCGCCGCGATGAACGCGCCGAGACGCAGCCGGACATTCGTTCCTTCGCTGAGCGGAAAGACGCGGCGCGCGAGAAGCAAACCAGCAACGAAAATGAGCGCGACGGCGGGCCAGCCGAGTTCCGCCGCGACCCACAACCAGTCACTCTCCGGATGCAGCGCGCGGCTCTGGCCAAGCGAGGCTTCGCGAAAGATCGCGAACACCGGTTGAAAATTTCCGAGACCGATTCCGCACCACGGTGAGGCACGAATCAGCGCAAGTGTGTCGCGGAAGATGAGCCAGCGGAAGTCGGCCGTGACACCGCCGCTGTTGTCACCTGCTGCGTGAAGATGAAATCGCTCGAGCGTTTGCCCGCCGAAGAGGAGCAGCAAGGTGAGCAAGGCAAGGACACCTGACAGGCCGAGCGCAATTGCGGACGCCGAGCGGCTGCGAAGCACCAGCGTTGCAACCCAGAGCGCGCTTCCGATTACGAGGATCGCGATTCCGGCGCGCGAGAAATTCAGCACCAGCGCCGCGAACATCAGGACCAACCCGGCGAGCCAGAGGATCCAGCGCTTCTTCGCGTGGCGCAGATCGTCCTGCCCGCAGGCGATGATCACGACCGCGCTGATGCCGAGGAGATCAGCGGTTTGATTGCGATTCGGGAACGGTCCGAATCCACGCTGGTTGTGCCAGAACGGCAGCGCCGCTTTCGCGAAGTAGAGCGCGATCGAGAGCGCCGCGAGCGCCGTCACACCGGCGGCGAAAATGCGCATCTGTCTGCGAAGCGAACGTGAGTCGAGTTCCTGCGCGCTTGCGTAATAGAGCCACGCGACGCCTGCGATGAGGCTCGCCAGGCAGGTCGCGGTCAGCCACGGCTGCGGCGATAGGCTGGGCGGAAGCTGCACACCAAAATCGTTCACCAGCGCCTCGCGCCAGCTCGGAATGTGGAACCAGCGCGCGGGTAGAAACGCGAGCGCGGCGATCGCCACCACTGCGATGACGATCCCATTGAACGCTGCGCCTAACGAGGCGCGCGGCGGATTCAGGATCAACAACAACCCAAGCAGCGCAACGACGATCCCTTCGGCCCACTTCTCCGTTGCGCCGCCGAGGAAGCAGGCGAGCACCGGCAGGAGCGCGGTCGCCGCGTCCTTCCACGGAGCCGTTGACGCAGCGG
>JALZAD010000241.1 GCA_030948555.1 Verrucomicrobiota bacterium
GAAACGATCGGAGCTGCCGCGGGCGCTCTTCCTGGTCGCAACCTTCTCGCGTGGCTACTGGTGGCATCATGACTCAACCGTCACGCTCGGGGAGCTACTAGCCGAGCGCGGCGAAACCGAAGCAGCGGTCGAACAGTTCCGCTTTGCGAGCTGGCTCGACGTGAACGACGCGGAAGCGTTGCGACTGATCGCTGCGCTGCGCTTCCGGCAGAACCGATTCGAAGAGGCGCGCGCCGCGCAACAGCGCGCTGTCTCGCGTCAGCCGGATGAACCGCGGCAGTACAAGTTCCTCGCGCAGATCCTTAGTGCGATGGGCCGCGATGCCGAAGCGCAAGGTGTGATCGCGAAGTTGGCGGACCTGCGGTCGCTTGCCACCGGACCGGTGGCAAACTGATCGCTACTCGTCCCAGAGAAAGTGCTCAAGACGGAGCCGATCGAGCCGCGCCTTAGCTTCCTCACTCCGCGTGCCGCCGGCGAATGCCAGCTTTTCGTAGACCGCCGCGGCGGCTTGCCATTTTGATTGTTCCTCAAGCAACCGCGCAGCGTTGAAGCCCGCTTTGTAGAACCAGAAGAACTCGCTCCGCCCGCCGGGCCGCGTTTCGCTTTCGACGATGCCGTAGAACGTCGCGAGGGCGTCGGGCCCAGCATTCAGCTTTTCGAGGCACATGCCCTTTTTGAAGATCGCCTGATTGCGCCAATGGGGTGATGCATCACGTTGCGCGGCCAGCTGGTCGTAGACCTCGATCGCGCGTCGGTAGTTCTCGGAATCGAGCGCGCCCACGTCGTAGTAGACGTCGCCTTTGCCGCAGAGCGCTTCTCGTTTTTCCTCGGGCTTCGCGTCCCCTTTCAGCACTTCTTCGTAGAGGGTGAGTGCTTCCTGTGGCTTGCCGAGCTTCCGCTCTATAACCGCCTGCTCGTTCCGTGCCGCCCACTTCAACTCACCGCCGCGCTTCACCACTTCGTCGAACAACACCAGCGCCCGATCGAGCGATGTTTTGCCCATCGTGTTCGTAGCGGATTTCGCGGCGAAGAAGCGCGCTTTGTCTGCGAGCGGCCCGTTCGGATTGGCCTGGGCAAGCAGCTCGAACTGCGTCTGCGCGCCGGCAAAATCCTGTCGCGCAAAGTTTGTCTCTGCCAGCTTCAGTCGGACTTCACTGACCAATGCTGAGTCCGCGTGCTTGTGGAGGAAATCGTTTGCGAGCTGTACCGTGCGTTCGGCGTTGCCGTTCGGCGCGACATCTTCGAGCCAGATCGCGAGGTAGTCCGCACGCTCGCTCGCCGCGGCGGTCGGCTGCGTGTCGTTTGCCCGCGCCAGATGACGTCTCGCCTCCTCGATCTGCGGAGGCGCTGCGCGAAAGGCGAGCTCGGCGAGGACGACCCAAGCTTCAGAAACGCGCGGGTGCTTCGGGAAATCATGCACGAATTTTTGCAGCGCATCAGCCGCGCCTTTGTCGCCGCGCGCGGCCGCGACGAGGCCGGCTTCCAGCGCCAGATCGCCGCGCGTTTGCTCATCGCCTCCGCCGGAACTGAGTTGCTGGGCAGCGTTGTTGCCCTGCGCGTTCTCGCCCGCGGAAAACCAGGCGAGCGAGGCATTGATGAGCGCTTCCTTTCCGTGCGGAGGTGACGACTCATGCGCCACCCGCTGGAACTGCGCTGCAGCCGGGGCGAAATGCCGCGCCGCGTATTCGCTTTGCGCCCCGAGAAAGTCGATTCGCCGCATCATCTCGCGGGCCGGATGCAGCGCGCGCGCCGATTCGACGATTGCGTGCGCCTGCTCCGCGCGTCCGTCCTGCAGGAGAAGCGACGCATACTCGAGCAGTGCCGGGGCGAGCTCGGGCACGTCCGGATGTTCCGCGGCCAACGCGGCAAACGCCTGCAGTGCCAGCTCGCGTCGGGCCAGGCGCAACTCGGCGCGCGCGAGATACCATTGTGCGAGGGCGCGCCGCGGTTGCGCTGATTCGCGCGCCCACCGGCCGAGATCGTGACGCGATTGCCGCCGCTCCGCTGCGTAGAGCTGATCGAGCTTCGAGAACACGACGGGCAGCTCGCGATCCGTCGGATGATGTTCAATGAATTCCTCGAGGTAATCGTCGCCGATGTCCGGCGTGCCGAACTCCAGATGCGCGTCAGCGATGGCGTAGAGCGCGGCCATCAGCACCTGGTGCGTTGCGCCCTGAGGATTTTTGAGAATGGAGGCGAACATCCCGACCGCGCGCTGCGAGTGCTTCGACTGCCACTCCACGCGGCCGGCGAGAAGGCGGCGCACCTTGCGATCCGGCTGGCTTGTCGCCTTACTCGAATCGAGCAGACGCTTCGCCGCTGCGGCGTCGTTTTTCTCCAGGAGAATTTCCGTGGCAGTAAACTTCGCGCGCAGCGCCCAGCGCGGATCACTCGTTAGGCGGCTCAAGACATCCAGCGCCTCGTCGAATTGCCTCAGCGCACGCAGCGCCTCCGCTTCGCCGAACCGCGCTTCCGGCCCATTCGCGGCTGCTTCCCGATAGAGTGGAAGCGCTTCGTTCCAGCGTCCGAGCGCCGCGAAGGCCTGCGCGCGGACGAACTTCGCCTCGAAAGAAGTTGCGAGCAGCGGATCGTTGAGAACGGCAATTGCATCTTCCGGTTGGCGTGATGCGACCAACGCTTGAGCGAGCTTCAGCGCGACGACACGGCGATCGTCTTCCGACAGTTTCGTTGCGCTCAGCGCGCGCAGCCTAACGACTGCTACTTCCGGCACACCGGCGGCGAGCGGTTCAGTGGCATGCGTGACTTCATTTGCTTCCTCCGCGAGCGCACTCGCGCCGAAAACAGCAACGGCAACGGCAACCACGAACGCGCCGATCCACTTCATGTCAGCTGCAGGAGGGGCCGCAGATATTCGCCGGTGTGGCTGCCGCGAATCCGCGCGATCTCTTCCGGAGTCCCGGCGCCCACAATGGTACCGCCGGCCGAGCCGCCTTCCGGCCCCATGTCGATGATCCAATCGGCGCACTTAATCATCTCCAGGTTATGCTCGATCACGACCAGCGTGTTGCCGGCGTCGCGCAGCTTCATCAAGACCTGAAGTAGCTTTTCGATATCGGCGAAGTGCAGGCCAGTCGTTGGCTCGTCGAGAATATAGACTGTCCTTCCCGTGGCCTTTTTCGCGAGTTCACTCGCGAGCTTCACGCGTTGCGCTTCACCACCGGAGAGCGTCGTGGCGGCCTGGCCGAGTTGCAGATAACCGAGCCCCACATTGAGCAACGCCTCGAGCTTATCGGAAATCGCCGGCACCGTGCGGAAGAAGCGCGCTGCTTCGTCGACCGTCAGCCGCAACACGTCCGCGATGTTTTTCCCTTTGTAAGTGATCTCGAGACTCTCGCGGTTGTAGCGCTGGCCGTGGCAAACCTCGCACTCGACATAAACGTCGGGCAGGAAGTGCATCTCGATTTTGATCAAGCCGCCGCCCTCGCAGTTTTCGCAGCGGCCGCCTTTGACGTTGAAGCTAAACCGGCCCGCATCGTAGCCGCGGACGCGCGCCATCGGCAGTTGACTAAAGAGCTCGCGGATGGGCGCGAACGCACCGGTGTAGGTGATCGGGTTCGAACGCGGTGTGCGACCAATGGCGCTCTGGTCGATAACGATCGCTTTGTCCAGATACTCGAGGCCGGTGAGCCGCTCATGCGCGCCGGGTTTGTCCTTCGAGTTATAGAAATGCCGGAAGAGCGCGCGGCGCAGGGTGTCGTCGACGAGCGTTGATTTGCCGCTGCCGGAAACGCCGGTGACGCAGGTGAGGCAGCCGAGCGGAAACGCGGCGGTCACGTTCTTGAGGTTGTTCTCGCTCGCGCGGCGCAGGGTCAACCAGCCTTCGCTCGCGCCGGACGGCGTCCGTGGCGCGACGCGGCGTTTTGGGATTTCGATCCGCGCGCGGCCGGAAAGGTAATCCGCGGTCGGCGAATTCTTCGCCTGCATGACTTCCGCGAGCGTGCCTTGCGCAACCAACTCGCCGCCGCGCGGACCGGCGCCCGGCCCGAGATCGAGGATGTGATCGGCAGCGCGGATGGTCTCTTCGTCGTGCTCGACCACGATGACGGAATTCCCGAGATCGCGGAGACGCCGCAGGGTGGTGAGGAGCCGCGCGTTGTCGCGTTGATGCAAACCGATGCTCGGTTCATCGAGGACATACAGAACGCCCGCGAGTCCGGAGCCGATCTGCGTCGCGAGCCGGATGCGTTGCGCTTCGCCGCCCGATAACGTGCCGCTCTCGCGATTCAGGGTCAGGTAACCGAGCCCGACTTCGAGCAGGAATTGCAGGCGCGATTCGATCTCGCGCAGGACGTCGCTGGTGATGTGACGCTGCTGATCGGTCAGCGCAATTTGCCTAACGAATGCTGCCGCCGCTTCGATCGTGAGCTCGGAAAACTGGTGGATGTTCAGCTCGTGCCCGGCGGCGTCGCTGATCGTGACCGCCAGAATCTCCGGCTTCAGCCGTGCGCCGTGGCACACGCTGCACGGCACCCGGGTCATGAAGGAGCGGATGCGATTGCGAGTGAACTCGCTCTCTGTCTCCTCGTAGAGCCGCTGCATCTGCGGGATCAATCCTTCGAACGGTTTCGCCACCTTCTCGGACTTGCCATTCGTGCCGAAGGACATCGGAACCGCTTCATCACCGGTCCCGTGAACCAGTGCTTCCTTGAATTCCTCCGACAAATCTTCGTAGGGAAGGAATTCGTCGACTTCGTAGTGCTTCGCGAGCGCGGTCTGCAGCGTCTTGTAATAGGCCTGCATGCGCTTCGTCCCTCGCCGCCATGGCACGATCGCACCGTCAGCGAGCGACTTTGTCTTGTCGGAAATCATCAGGTCCGGATCCACCACTTCCTCCGTGCCGAGTCCGTGACATGCGGGGCACGCGCCGAAGTGGCTGTTGAACGAAAAGTGTTTCGGCGTGAGTTCGCCTAACGAGAAGTCGGTGTCTGCGTTGCCGTAGTTCGTCGAGTAGCGCACCGGCTCCCACTTGTCGTTTCCGGACGCTTGCCGAAGGACAACGAGCTTGTTGCCGCCCCACTTCAGCGCGGTCTCGACGGAATCCGCCAACCGGGTGCGGATGCCTTCACGCACCACGAGTCGATCGACCACGGCTTCGATGGTGTGGCGCCCGGTCTTCTTCAGCCGAATCGGCTCCGGCTGACTCAGCTCCAATATCTCGCCATCAACCCGGACGCGCACGAACCCCTCGCGCCGGACCTTCTCGATCACGTCGCGGAACTCGCCCGCCTCGTTCTGCACCAGCGGCGCAAGCAGCACGATTTTGCTCTCCGGCTCGTAAATGAGAATTTGATCGACGATCTGCTGTGGCGTCTGACGGTGGATCGGCTGTCCGGTGACTGGATCGTGCGGCTGGCCTGCGGCCGAATAGAGAACGCGCAGGTAATCGTAAATCTCCGTCGTAGTGGCGATGGTCGACCTCGGATTTGCGCCCGCGCTGCGCTGCTCGATCGCGATCGCAGGCGACAAGCCCTCGATGAAATCCACGTCCGGCTTTTCCATCTGATCGAGGAACTGCCGGGCGTAGGCGGAGAGGCTTTCGACGTAACGCCGCTGCCCTTCGGCATAGAGCGTATCAAAGGCGAGCGATGACTTTCCGGAGCCGCTGAGGCCGGTGATTACGACCAGCTTCTCCCGTGGAATCTCAACATGGAGATTCTTGAGATTGTGCTGGCGTGCACCACTGATCTGGATAGTTTCCGCAGCCATCTTAACGAGAGAGGTCGAACTGAGCAGTTAACCATCACTGCATCGATTCTCCAGCCCTTTTGCCCCGATCATGAGTGACCCAACCCGCAACATTTCTCAGGAAGAACTCGTCGTCCTTCAGAAGAAATTCAGCGAGATCAAGCACTCGATTAACAACGCCCTCGCGGTCATGATGGCGCTCTCCGAAATGTCGCAGCGCCGGCCGGATTACGCCGAGAAGCTGGCCAGCACGGTGCTGACGAAAGCGCCCCAAATCGTTTCGAGTCTGCAGGAGTTTACGCAGGCCTTGAATGAGAAAGCCGGTCCGAAGCCGGAAGGCATGCCCACGGGCGCGTAAAGCGCGGACGAAAAGCTCGGCGTCATTCCGAGCGAAGCGCAGCGGAGTCGAGGAACACCGTTGCAGTCTACTGGAAGTGCCACGGGGTCCTTCGACTCCGCTGCGCTCCCGCTCAGGATGGCCAGTTACGGATTCGGCGAAGCTGAAGGTGCGGCGGAAGCTTCTGCCGCAGGACCGGTAACTCCGACTGCTTGATCTGCCGGTGTCGGGGGATTGCCCTGGTTCACATTTGAATCGCCCGGCGCCGGGTTTGTCACCGTGCCCGGCGGACCGACGGCCGGCCCTGCTTGCGGAGTGAGCGGCACCTCGGAAGTCGGAGCCGGTGCGGTCTTCATCAACTCCTGACGTAATCCGCTCGAAGCACCGCTGCGATGTGCGTAGAGGACGGAGAGCGCGAAGGTGAGGAAGAAGAAAATGCCGGCGAGCCAGCCGGTGAATTTCACCAGCACATTGGTGGTCTGCGCGCCGAAGATGTTCTCGGTGACACCACCGCCGAACGCTGCGCCGAGGCCTTCGCTTTTCGGCCGTTGCATGAGGATGACGAAGATCATCAGCAACGCGACCAGCACGTAAATCACCAGCAGGATATTGAGCAGGATGGCCATCGGGGACGTGGAATATGTCCGAAGGTCGCGATTTGTAAACGACGCGCTTCGCTCTTGCCCGCCTTAGGAATCCTGCTCGTAATCGAGAGGGATGAAGGTCGACGGCCGCCATTATCAGACAATCTGGCTTAAAGCCGACGACACCGCGCTCGTGCAGATCATCGAGCAGCGATTTCTGCCGCATCGCTTCGTCATCGAAGACATCGCGAC
>JALZAD010000269.1 GCA_030948555.1 Verrucomicrobiota bacterium
CGTTGGCTGACGATGTAGCGAACCGTTTCGGTCAGGCGCTGGCGCAATTGCTGTTCTTCTTCGCGCCCGAAAAGACCAATGATGCGGTTGATCGTCTGGCCAGCGTTGATCGTGTGCAGCGTGCTCAAAACGAGATGGCCCGTCTCTGACGCCGTCATCGCGATTTCCATCGTCTCGCGGTCGCGAATTTCACCGACCAGGATGACTTTTGGCGCTTGTCGCAACGCGGCGCGAAGACCGTCAGCGAACGTGGGAAAATCCTTGCCAAGCTCGCGCTGGCAGATCGCCGCGCGTTGATGCAGATGCACGAACTCGACCGGATCTTCGAGGGTGAGAATGTGAATCTCATGCGTGCGATTCAGCTCGTTGATCATCGCAGCGAGCGTCGTTGTTTTTCCGCTGCCGGTGCCGCCGGTGACGAGCACGATGCCGTTCTTTTCCTTGATGATCTTGGAGAAGAGCGGCGGCAGATGCAGACCGTCGAGCGTCGGAATTTGCGACTGCAACTTGCGCATCACGATCGCGTGACGGCCGCTTTGTTTGAAAATGTTCGTGCGGAAACGCGCGATCTCGCCCAGCGCGTAACTGCAATCGCACGAGCCGCGTTCCCGGAAATCACTCGTTAGGCGCTCGTTCCCGTTGATCATGATCGCCGCGATTTGCGCGATCAGCTCGGAAGAGAGGACGTGGTCCGGTGTGTCGATGGGGAATTCCTGGAGACGCCCGTGCACTTCGATGAGCGGCGCTTTGCCTGCGACAAAGAGAAGATCCGAGACGCCGTCGCTCGCCTCCAGCATCCCGGCGAGCAGCGCATCGAAGATTTCCCTGTTCATCGCGGCGAACAGGTAGCTAAGAGTGTGCCGGTTCTTCCGCGACCTGCGCTACTTCGCGCGGGCGGTGCTCAGATAGGCCAAAACGGCGTCGCGTTGCTCCGGCTTCAGGCCCGAGCGTTTGGCCATTCTTGGCACGATGATCGACCACTGCTCCGGCGTGTGTTCCGCTGGTCGCGGCAGGCGGTGACAGCGTGCGCAACGAGCGACGAAAAGCTTCTGGCCGGCAGCGACCATGGCGGGGTCGAACCTGGGCGGGGTAAGCGTCGGAGATTTGCCGGAACGCGGGGGCGCGCCGGTTGTTTCCGGCGTCGGCAGAATCCAGACGATGGCGAAGACCAGCGCGGCAACTGCGAGGATGTTCCGCGCTGCGGATCTCAAAACGAGTAGCCGAAGATGGTTCGCACCTGCACGTCCGGCTCGTCGGTATTGGTCAGCTGCACGAGCGCAGCCGTCGTTGCCCACCAGTTGCCGGCTCGCACGGACACATTCGGTCCCGCATAAACCACGTTGTCCCCGCCGCGGCCGAAGTCCGGAAACTCCACCTCGTGCAACAACTCAGCGCCGAGGAGAAATCGCGGAGAAATCTCATAGCTCACTCCGGCGGTCTGCTGGAACTCGCCCGTTCGTTCCGCGAGGCCGAGGCCTTTCCATTCCCCTTCGAGTGAGGCGTTGTAGGCGAAAGTCCAACCACCCACATTCTTCTGCAGGATCATTTTTCCCTCCAGCGCGACGTGCCGATCACCGACCTGCAATTCGCCGTAAATCGCGGAGCCGATCGCAGACGTGGCTGGATTCGTTAGGCCATAAAGCAACTCGACGGCCGAGTTGTTGTAGACCGCGCCTTCGCTCTCGAATGAATTGCCGCCGCGGCCGCTCCAGTCGGCGACATACACCGCCATCTGCAAACGATCGGTCAGGCCGAATTCCACCTCGTGGCGGAAGTCGAGCTGGCGATAACGCCCGTCGCCTTGGCGTTCGGTTTTCCAGGTGATCCAGTTCTCGATCTCGAACGTTCCGGGCGCGGCCGGAATGGCTTCGTAGACGTAGGTGAAACGGCGCGCGCCAGCCTGGCTGATCGCCGGCAAACTGAGGGCCGTGAGTAGAAAGATTGCGAGCGGTTTGAGCATGACGAAAGCGAGGGTGAACGCGCGTTACCGCGCGGACTCGACTGCTTTCACGCCGTCACTCTCGAAAGCGTCTGGGACAGCGACGTCCGGATTCGAAGCGCCACCGCGGAACGCGCTCGCCGCGTAGTAGGAGCCGATCACAAGGATCGCGGCGAAGGCCTGGCCAGCGAGCGATTCCACTGTCGGGAAGATCGCGAACCACATGCCCATCCAGCCGGGAATCAGATTCTCGAGCCAGGGGATGGTGGTCGTGCCCACCCAATGCGCGAGCTGCATCTCCTGCACTTGCTCGCCGACCATCACGAGCAGGACAACGCCGAGCAAAATGCCTGTCGTGATCAGCATTTTGCGGTACGGAAGCCGTTGTTGCAGCGCGAAGGTGAGGATGCCGACGAAGACCGACAGCGTGAGGCCCAGGAGTGCGCCTTTGAGGACAACGCTGCCGCCGAGTCGCAGCTGATAGCTTTGCAGAAAGAGAACGACCTCGAACCCTTCGCGATAGAGCGAGGTGAAGCCGAGGAGGATGAAGCCCCACCACAAACGCCGCGGCGTGATCACCACCGCGTTCGCATTCGCGAGCAGCGTCTTGCGCCGACGGTTGTGCGCCTTGATCCAGCCACCCCAGTAGATCTTGTGGAAGAACCAATTCATGATCACGAGCAGCACGATAATCGCGAGCAGCCCGGTCGCGGCCTGCAGATCGAGCGCGCGCACGTTGTCGCTCAGCTGGCTCATGATCCCGAGCGCGATGAACCACGTCACGATCGTGGCGCCGAACGCGATCGTAGCGCCGAGCGCAACGGGTCGACGATGCGCGCGTTTCGCGCCGATCATGCTGGCAGTGATTGCGGCGAGGACCAGGATGCATTCGAGTCCTTCGCGGAACACGAGCACGCCGATGTCGAGAAAGGCGACCGTCGGGCTGGTCTGCGGCCGCAACGGATCGGGCTGACCCTGCGCGGTGACGCCTTGCCAGATGAGCACGGCGACGATTGCGAGCATCGCCAGCGAGAGGAAAACCTTGATGCCGACGCGGAACGATCCTCCCGTCCCACGAGCGCGGGGAGCGGGGCGAGCGGCAGCGATTTGGGAGCGAGCTTCCACGGGAAACATTGTAGCCGTTTGTTGCGTCACGGCGAAATCTTAACGCCGGGCGCGGAAGGCTGCTGCCGGTCGGTTGCTAATTTTTAGCGGCTGGTTGCGTGGTCGGCGGACCGGCCGCGCTATTGTGAATCGCAGCTGCCAGCGTACTCTATGCGATGCGGCAAAACCGGCACGGGTTCACGTTGATCGAGATTGCGATCGCCGTCTTCATCCTGCTCCTCATTCTCATGTTGGGCATCCCGAGCATGAACGGCTTGATGGCCGACCGGCGGCTGCGGCGTTCGCTCGACGACATGAATCGCCTCGTGCGTCAGGCGCAGGAGCGGAGCATGGCGGATCGCCGTCCTTACCTGATCGTGTGGAAGGACAACAAAGTGTTCCTGCGTCCTGAAGGGCTCGCGAAAGGCGAAAGCGAGGAGCCAGTCGCGCATCTGCGGCTGGAACGCGGCGACGCGTTCGTTCTCGATCTGCCCGCGGCGCTGAGAGAAGACCCGCCCGCGGAATGGGCCTTCTGGCAGAGCGGCACGTGCGAGCCGGCGCGGGTGAGATACAAGGGCCCGAGCGGGACGTGGGTGGCAAATTACTCGCCGCTGACCGCGCGCGCGGAGATCGTCAGCTATGCGGCGAAGTAGCGGAAGGAAGCGCGGCTTCGCGCTCTACGAAGTGCTGATCGGTCTGACGATTTTCGTCGTCGGAACGCTGGCCCTCGGTCGCTCGGTGCAGAATTGCATGAACGCGAGCGCCCTGAGCGAGCAGGAAGAACGGGTGCGCCGCGTGCTCGCGAATCGCATGGCGGAAATCCAGGCGACGCCCGGTGCTCCCGACGAGAAGAAGGAGACGAACATCGAGACCGGCTATGGCGCGGTTAAGCTGGTGCAGAAGACAGCGCGCGCCGAGTTCAAGACTGACGATGGCACAGATGTGGTGGGTGTTAGGCTGGTCACGTTGAATGCCGAGTGGAAGCGCAGCGGCGTTCCGCAAAGCCGAAAGATTGAGTTTTATGTTTACCGCGCTGGTTAGTCGGCGCTCGCCAGCGCGACAAAGGCGCGGGTTCACTCTGCTCGAGATCATGCTCGCCGTGGGCATCCTCGGAATGATGTCGCTCGCGATTTATCGTTTCGTGCAAACCAACATCATTGCCTTGCGCATCTCGGCGGATACGACTGCGATCGACGCGCAATATTCGGGCTTCGCGAATCTCCTCACCGCGCAGTGGCAGAACCTCACGCCCGGTCAGGGCTCGCTGCTCGGGGAGCCGTTTAAGTTCAACAATCGTCCGCGCGACGAGATTACCTGGATCTGCGGCGCGGGGCCGGGCTTGCTCACCCGCTATGCCGAAGGCGAATACCACGTGAGCATGCGCTTGCGGCCGATCGCGAAGGGCAGCGACAAAATGGAGATCGGTCTGAGCCGAAAGCCGCTCGTGGCGGCGTCGTTCGAAAGCGAGGCGGAGAGCTGGGTGCCGCTCTTGCCCGATGTGCAAAGCATCGAGATCCGCTACTTCGATCCGCGGCTGAACACCTGGGTCGACAAATGGACCGACACGCTCACCCT
>JALZAD010000283.1 GCA_030948555.1 Verrucomicrobiota bacterium
CAGTTGCCACGGCGGCGTGATCGTGACCGCGCGCGTCCTCGCGGCGTGCTTGAAACAAGGTGCGCGCGCGGCGCAACCCGGCGAGTTCACCGAGCGCGCCTACACCAACGGCAAGATCGACCTCACGCAGGTTGAGGCGGTCATCGACTTGATCCGCGCGCAAACCGATCTCGCTGCGCGTTCCGCCGCCGAGCAGCTCCAAGGCCGCCTCGGTTCCGCGATCAAGACGCTCCGCGATGAAGTCGTGCAGTTACTCGCGCAGCTCGAGGCGTCGATCGATTTCCCGGACGAAGACATCGCACCGGAACAAGCAGCGCAGCTTGAATCCCGGATCGATTCCCTGCGCGAAAAGATCAGCCGATTGCTCGCGACGGAGCAACGCGGCCGGATCCTGCGCGAAGGCGTGCGCGTCGTGATTTTCGGACCGACCAACGCGGGCAAATCAAGCCTGCTTAATCGCCTGCTCGGTTACGAACGCGCCATCGTCAGCCACATTCCGGGGACAACGCGCGACACGATCGAAGAAGTGATCAACCTCCGCGGAATCGCGATTCGCCTGCTCGACACTGCCGGTCTCCGCGAGACCAGTGATGAGCTGGAACGGGAAGGCATCGCGCGAACCGAGAAGTCGTTAGGCGGGGCGGATCTGGTTTTGCATGTGCTCGATCGCAGCGCGCCGAAACCTCTCGAATTCGAGCGCCCGGGAAGCGATCGCGCGCGCGAAATCCTTCTCTTGAACAAGAGTGACCTCGCCGAGCACGCCGACTGGAACCGCTGCGAGGCGTTGCGCATCTCGTGCCTCGCGGAGAACGGCCTCGCCGGACTGGAGGAAGGAATTTTAGAGGCGATCGGCGCCGCGCACATCGCGCCCGAAAGCGGCGTGGCGATCAACGTCCGCCATCGCGATTGCCTGCGCCGTGCACTCGACGACTGCGAGCGCGCACGAAGCGTCATTGCGCAGCCCGAGCTCGCCTCGATCGATCTGCGTTCCGCGCTCAACGCCATCACCGGAGTGGTCGCGCTCGAGAGCGACGATCCGATCCTCGACGCGCTCTTCGCACAGTTCTGCATCGGCAAATGATCTCGGCCTACGAATCACTCGTTAGGCCGTTGCTCTTCTCTCTCGATCCCGAGACCGCGCACCATTTCGCCATGCGTTCGCTGCGCATCGCTTCGCAATCAGCAGCGCTACTTCGTCCGCTCCGTCGCTTCGCGCCGCCGCCGAAGCCGGTGAAGCTTTTCGGCCTCGAATTTCCGAATCCCATCGGCCTCGCCTCTGGGTTCGATAAGAACGCGGTCGCCTTGCCCGCGTGGGAGGCGCTCGGGTTCGGGTTCGTCGAGATCGGCACGGTCACGGCCAAAGCACAGCCGGGGAATCCGCGGCCGCGCATCTTCCGTTATCCGGAACAGCGCGCGTTGATCAATCGCCTCGGCTTCAACAACGACGGCGCGGATGTGATCGCGGAACGATTGCGCGCATTGCGTGCAAGTGGTCGCTGGCCACGGATCCCCGTCGGGATCAACATCGGCAAGTCGAAGGCGACGGAGTTGGCGGACGCGCCGGATGACTATCGCTATTCTTTTCGCCGTCTGCGCGAGTTCGCAGATTACATCGCGCTCAACGTCAGCTCGCCGAACACGCCGGGCTTGCGCTCGCTTCAGGAAACGGAGGCGCTCGTCGCGTTGCTGCGCGCGGTCGCTGAGGAAAATCGCGGCGACCCGAAGCCAGTGCTCTTGAAGATCGCGCCTGATCTCGCGCCGGACGATCTCGCGTCCGTCATCTCAGCATGTGAAGCGAACGGCGTCGGCGGCATCATCGCGACAAATACAACGCTCGATCATCGCGCCATCGCGGCGTCGGACGACGAAAGCGGCGGCTTGAGCGGCGCGCCGCTGCGCGAGAAGTCCACCGCGTTTATCCGCGCCATCCGAGCGCAGACGGAGCTTCCGATTATCGGCGTTGGCGGAATCGTCGATGCCGAATCAGCGCGCGAGAAACTCGCCGCCGGCGCGCAGTTGATCGAGCTCTACACCGGCTACGTTTACCGCGGTCCGTCGCTCGTGCGTGAAATTGTAGCGGCGCTCTAGCCGCGCGCGCGCGTGTCATCCCGAGCCTGCGAAGACGGCGAGGGACCTCGCGCCAGCCGATCAGATCATCTCGGAACGAGAGACATTGCGCATCGCGACATGCATCCTCTCACCGGCCATTGGTTAGACTACACGCCGGACCCTGCGTGAGGTCCCTCGGCGTCTTCGCGGGCTCGGGATGACACGCGCGCGCCGCCCGGCCTGTTCGCGAGCCGAAGTTGCCGCTTGGGTTTACCGGGGCGGTAAAATACAATCGGCCGCGTATGGCAGTCGCTCCGCGTCTCGATTTGGCCGATCCGCCGGTCGCTCTCGATCACTCGTGCGGCCCCATTCAGCGCGAGCAACTGCGCAAGGTTCCGCTCTTCGACACGCTCAGCGACGAAGCGGCCGAGAAGCTTTGCGCGCTCCTCGTGCCGAAGAATTACAAGGCGCCCACGCGCCTCTTCGACGCGGGCGATCAGGGGGACGCCATGTACCTGATCGATTACGGCCGGGTCCAGATCACGGTGATGGACGCCGACGGGCAGGAAGTCACTTTGAGCGAGCTGCACGAAGGCGATTTCTTCGGCGAGATGGCGTTGATCGACGGCCACGAACGTTCCGCCGGCGCCACTGTGCTGGAGGACTCGCGCCTCGTGATTTTACGGCGCGAAGACTTCCTCTCCTTTCTCGCCCACGATCATCAGGTCATGCTCGCGATGCTCGGCGCGATGGCGAAGCGCCTCCGTCGGACGGACAACCTCCTCCGTCATCGGGTTTCACGAAATGCGAACGCCGAGGAAGCAGCCCACATCACCGCGGCCGACCGCGCGGCCGACAAGCTCGCGGAGTTTGGTGGTAGCTGGAAATTCATCGGCTTCGCCATCGGGCTGATTGTCCTCTGGATGGTCATGAACAGTTTCATCCTCGCGACCAGACCGATCGAAACGTTCCCTTACGCTTTCCTAAATCTCCTCCTCGGCATTATTGCCGCGCTGCAGGCGCCGATCATCATGATGTCGCAGAATCGGCAGAGCGAAAAAGACCGCCTCCGCTCCGACCTTGATTACGAGGTGAACCTCAAGAACGAGCTGCTCCTCACCGAAATCCGCAGCCTCCTGCACGAGCAGCGGCGGCGGGAGAGCAATTCCCAGCCGACTATTCGTTGATGCGGTAGACTTCGCCGATCGCGACTCCAGCCGTGTTATTCCTACCCCGAATCACGGCGGTATAGCTGCCCGGTTCGAGCGTCACCAGTATCGCAGGCTCTTTGCTGTTCGGCGGAGCAAAACCGGTGGCTTGAATTTCCGCGGGCGTGCCGACGCCGGAGGAGGTTTGCGTGCCCCAGTTGTCATTCGAGTAGATCTTCGTGACGCCGCGGTAAACGTCCATGGTTGGGTCTTGCAAGACGCCTCTCACGCCGTTCTCCGCCAGGCTCGGGCCGCGTGCGCGGATAACGACACGCTTGCTAGTCGCCGGGAAGCCAGCGGGCGCGGCAATGACGAATCCGACGATCATGGTGCCGTCGTCGTTCGGTTCGACCCGGCCGCGAGTGGACACAGCGAGGAAGTCACCTGGGATATCCCGCCGGATGTCGTAGGCTTCCAGCAGGCCCATGCCGTTGGTTTTCCCGCGCATGACCGCAGTGTAGTTGCCGGGCGGCAGTGTTCGAACAATCGCGGCTTCCCGCGCGTCCCGTGGTGTCAAGTTATACGCGCTAAGTACGGCGAGATCCCCCGTTGAGTTCGACCCGTAGTCGTCGTTAAACGCGATCTGCGTGCCCTGCGCATCATGCAACTCCAGAGTGGTGTCGCCGATTGCGCTGGCGATGCCAAAGGTTGCGAGCGAAGGGCCCATTCCGCGAACGACCGCTGGCTTTGCAGCACTGCCATTTACAATGATGCCGGCGATCATGACGTCATCGCCCGAGCCAACAGGGCCGCGCGTCGAAACGCTGGTCAATTTCGTAGCGGTGTCGCCGCCCGGCGTCGGTGTAGCGGTGGCCGGCGGAATACTCGTGTCGTAGATGCCTCGGCCGTGGGT
>JALZAD010000284.1 GCA_030948555.1 Verrucomicrobiota bacterium
CGCCTAACGAGACGTCGCCCACCCTTTTCGATCAACTTTCCGCCCGGCCCTCCGGCAAGGTGAAGATCTCGCTCAAGAAATAATTTTTTTATGCACGAAAACACCGAATTCACTCTCAGCCGCGACACGGATGCGATCCAAATCCCGAGCGGCACCAAGACGCTTTTGCCCGCGGGCACGACCGGCGTGATCACGCAAACGCTCGGCGGCAGCTATACCATTGCCACTTATCAGGGCCTTTCCCGCATCGCGGAGAAAGACCTCGACGCGCTCGGCCTGGAAAAGTCCCAGGCAACCAACGGCACCGCTGCGCCGGAGCGCATCGCGACCGGCGGTGAAGTGGATGAGAAAGCTGTCTGGGATCAATTGCGCCAATGCTACGACCCGGAAATTCCGGTTAACATCGTGGACTTGGGCCTCGTCTACGATTGCCAGCTTTCCCCCGGCGAAAATGGCGGGACGAAAGTCGATGTGAAGATGACGCTGACGGCGCCTGGCTGCGGCATGGGCCCGGCCATCGCGCACGATGCGCAGAGCAAAATCATGAGCATCGACGGCGTCGCCGAAGCGCAGGTCGACCTCGTCTGGGACCCGCCGTGGAACCAGAACATGATCAGCGAAGCCGGGCGGATGAAGCTCGGCATGGTCTGATCAGGCGAGTCTACCCGATTCCATCGAACGGTCGCGGTTGTTGTGATTGCTGACGTCGTGCTCGCGGACGCTTTCAGCGCGTCGAACTGATGTATTTTCCTGACACGCGCTGGACGTTGATTTCGCATCTCGACGATCCGGAGAAGATCGCTCGCGCGCTCGATCAACTCTGCACCGCCTACTGGTCCCCCATCTACGCCTACCTGCTGCGCAGCGGCCGGAGCCATCCGGAGGCGCAGGATCTGACACAGGATTTTCTGCAAATGGTGGTGCGACAACGACTGCTCGAGCGGGCCGATCCACGCGCTGGTCGCTTGCGTTCGTGGCTCCTTTCTGCGCTGCAGAATTTCCTCGCGAACGCGCGCCGTTTTGATTCGCGACAGAAACGCGGCTCCGGCGCCTTCGTGCTCGCCCTCGACGATGAAAGCGTCATGGCCGAGGTGCAAAGTATCGCATCGCAGCGGCTATCGCCGGACGAAGCGTTCGATCGGGCGTGGGTTGCAGCATTGCTGCGGCGCGTCCTCGAACTTTTGGCGCAGCAGTACGCTGCTGCCGGTAAGGCATGCGAGCATGCAGCACTGCTGCCGTGGCTGCTGGAAAGTGACACCGGTTCGCAGAAGCAAGCAGCCGGTGCGGCGCACATGACCTTGGCGAACTTCCGCGTTCAGTTGCACCGCCTTCGGGGGCGCTACCGCGAACTCCTCCGGCAGGAAGTGTGGGCGACGCTCGATCGTGAGGAAGATTACGAAGGCGAGCTCGAGTATCTCTTTCAGATCGCCGGTCGCCAAAGCTGATGAGCTGTAATCTCGGGCGCGCAGTGAACCTGCATGAAGAGCAGAGTGAACTTGCGTGAGCCCAGACCGACCTGAGACATCCACCGTTTGTTCGTGCTGTCGCCGGAACCCGGTGCTCGGCACGGCGCCGTTTTGCAGCGCGTGTTTGCTGCGCGGGGCCGCAGCGAACGCGAACTCCACGCCGACGGTCTCGTCGTTAGCTCACCTCGAACGCGGAACACGGATCGGCCACTATGAGATCCTTGAACTGCTTGGCGAAGGCGGCTTCGCCGAAGTGTATTTCGCGGCGGTTCGCGGTGCGGAAGCAAACGGCGACGAATCGCAACGCGTCGCCCTAAAATTGATCAAGCGCGGAATGGATTCGCGGGAAATCGTGGCCCGTTTTCATTCGGAATTTCGAACGCTGCAGTCGCTCAGCCACGAATCCATCGTGCAGGTTTTCGAAACCGGGATGACGGCGAGCGGCCTGCCGTATTTCGTCATGGCGCAGATCGATGGCCTGCCGGTGACCGAGTACTGCGAAGCGGCGGAGCTGAGCCTCGAAGCGCGCCTGGAATTGTTCCTTCAGATCTGCGCAGCGGTGCAACATGCGCATCAACGCGGCGTGCTTCATCGCGACCTGAAGCCGTCGAACATTCTTGTCGAAGAGACTGACGCGCGCGCCGTGCCGAAGATCATCGACTTCGGTGTCGCGCGCGCGCTCGTTCCGGTTGGCTCTGGGCAAACATTGGTCACGCAGCTCGGCCATGTGCTCGGAACGCCCATCTACATGAGCCCGGAGCAAGCGGCGGGCGATGAGGAGGGCGACACGCGCGCCGATGTCTACTCGTTAGGCGCAGTTCTGTATGAAATGCTAAGTGGCTCGCCGCCGCACGATGCGGCGACTCTCGCGCGGCTTCCTTCACGCGACTGGTCCTCGCATCTGCGGCAGCCGCCGCCGCTCGCGAGTGAGCGTTGCACAGAACTAGCGGCAGCGAAGTTGCGGGGCGACCTCGACCAGATCCTGCGAAAGGCGCTCGCACCCGATCCGGAGGGACGCTACCGCTCGGCGGCAGCATTCGCGGATGATGTTCGGAATTGGGTGGAGGACCGGCCCGTCACGGCACGAGCGCCGACGCTTGATTATCTGATCGGCAAATTCGTCGTGCGTTATCGCTGGCCGGTGGCGCTCGCGATTTCGATCGTGGTGGGAATCATCGCGACGGCCGGCCTCGGCGCGATGCTCGCGATGAAAGCGCGCCAAGCGGCAACCGCCGCGCTCCACGAAAAGGATCGCGCTGTCATCGCGGAGGCGCAGGCGAGTGCGGCGCGCGAGCGTTCGGAGCATCGCACTTACCAGGCGGCGATTCAGCTCGCCCAGCTACACCTCGACCAGCAGCAACCATATCTTGCCGCGGCGAAACTGCGTGAAACGCCGCCTGCGCTGCGGGGGTGGGAATGGGGTTACCTGATGGGCGCGATTCCCGCGCCGGAACTCGCGGCGCGCACCCGGCTGACGAATCCGCGCCTAATGAGTGCAACACCGGACGGAAGCGTCGCCGCAGTCGCGGAAGCCAACCGGGTGCATATCGTCGATCTGCGAAGCAACACGG
>JALZAD010000296.1 GCA_030948555.1 Verrucomicrobiota bacterium
AACACAGCCGGGCGGTTTGCTCTTCTCGGAAAGAACCCGTGCCAAGAGCGGAACGGTTCGTGCGAACGCGCGAGTCGCGTCTTCACGCCGCGGCCTTCCGGCAACCGACGACGATGGTCCTGCCAAGTAGCAGGTCGGTTGTGTTCATCGCGCGCACGAACGGCTCATTCGCCGCATCGAGAGTATGATACTTGTCGCGCTCCTTAGTCATGGCGCGCGCGGTGTAGAGTTCTAGCGGCAGCGAGAGCAGCGCGAGCGACGGGATTTCCGGCTCAACCTGTGGGGCGGGTGCGGCTGGCGCTGCGGGAGCGGGCGGATTTTCCTGCGCCCAAATGAGAGCGACTGACGAGAGAATGGCGAGGCCGACGACAAGACAACGAAGCATGCGCTAATTGATAGTCGCTCCGCGGAATGGTCGCGCGCAAAGAAGCAAATTTACGTCGATGACTGCAGGAGGGCGAACTACCGAAAGTAGCTCTTCGGGAATTTTGCTCGGCTGGAGATGACGTCCCCGAAGGGAATAGCGCGAATCGGCAGGCTCTCGTCAGCGGACGCGCAGGTACTTAATGGGCAGTTGCACTTCCTTTACCGTCCCGGCCCGAAAACGCCACTTCCTCAGCCAGGCAGCTGCACGTTCGTTCAGTTCAGGATCGCCGAGAGATTTTGCCGCGGTCACGCGCCCGACGCTTCCGTCGGGATTGATCGCGAGGACAAAAACACCTTCCTGGAAATTTGTTTGCGCGGCCATAAGCGCGCGGCTGAACACGTCGCTACGCGGCTCGCTCGCAATGTAATTTGCTACGGCGAAGCCAGAGACGATATCGCCCTTTGCAGTCCGTGCGCGCAGGAGAGAAAGAAACTTACTCTTACTTCCAAAAGTATCGATCTCGACCTCGTCCGCGATGCCGATGTTCCCTTCTCCAAGATGCATCTGCACTCGCGCTCCGTCGCCGGGCCTCAATTTCTCCCAACGCACATAAGTGCTTGGACTGCTAAGTTTCGTTTTCTCGGTGTAGTGGAAGATCAGAGGTGTTCCGCTGGACTTGATCTCGAACGTCTTGGCCGCCGGATCAACCGCCACGATGTCGCCGTAGAAGATATGCGCTTCCTCAGCTGCTCTTCCGTTCGAGCTCCAGAAGAAAAGGAGAGCCAGCGTGATCGAACAGAACGCCGAACGCATAACGCCAATTGTACGTCGCTAAGAAGCTAGTCAAATGCTGCTGCTCTGCGGAAGAACTAGAGGCGAGTGATGGCACTAGGCTGCGTTCGGTCGCCGAGTCGCAGCGCTGTGCGCACTCAACCGCTCTTTGTACAACCGACCAAGATTGTTCTACCTAACAACAGGTCCGTCGTGTTCATCGCGAGGACGAACGGCTCGTTCGCAGAGTCGAGCGTGTGATACTTATCGCGCTCTTTTTTTATGGCGCGTGCGCTGTAGATTTTCAGCGGCAGCCAAAGCAACGCCATCGAAAGCCAGGAGCCGCGCTGATGCTTGTCGACTGATACGCTGAGCTCGGTGAAGCCGGCGTTCACCAGCGCGTGCGCGAGGTAGAAGTAGCTGACCGGATTGATGTGTCCGTGCGTGGAGTGATGACGGTCGTCGCCGAGCTGAAGCGGGCCGAACATGTTGAAGAAGCCGAAGAGCAGGTAGCGCAAACGTGAGCGGAGATTGAGCACGTTTGGCGTGCTGACGACGAAGATTCCACCGGGTCGAAGCACGCGCGCGATCTCGCGCAGCGGCGCGCGGAAGTGCTCGAGGTGCTCGATCACTTCGGTGCAGGTGACGAGATCAAACGACGCGTCGGGGTAGGGTAGCGCGTCGGTGTTAAGGTTCGCGACGTCGACCTGAACGTCGCCGAGCGTGATCAGGTCGTCGCGGTAATCGCAGGCGCGCGCTTTCACGGGAAACTCGCGCACGACGCGGTCGATCAACTCGCCGTTACCCGCGCCGACGTCGAGGTAGTCGCCGCGCAAGTCCGGGGCGAGCTGGCGGATTTTCGCGACCGTCGCGCGAAGGATTTTGTCGGTGCTCAGGCCTTCGTCCGGCAAACGCACAGCGCTGGTTTCGCCGCGCTCGTGGGCAAGGCGGCGCGCTTCTTCGCGCTCGGCGCGGATCGCATCCGGATCTTTGCGGGTGAAGACGCTCATCGCACCAACTCTAGCGTCATCTCGAGCGGAGCCCAGCGCAGTCGAGAGACCCGGTGGCAAATCGCGCGGAAGTTCGCGGGGTCCCTCGACTTCGCTCGGGATGACGTGCTTCGATAGGGGCGAGGTGAAACGCGTGGCCGCAATTTTTATCCTGCTCGTCGTTCTCGGCGTGCCATGGTTGCTCATGATCCGGATGCCGGGGAAGAGCTTCCGCGGCAATCCGCCGCCGCTTTCCGCGGACGAGATCGCGCTGCGCAGCGAGCTGATGGCGCACGTGCAAAAACTCGCGGGCGAGATCGGGGAACGAAACGTCCAGCATTACCCGGAGCTGCAAGCCGCGGCGGATTACATCGAGCACTCGTTAGGCGAAGCGGGTCTGCGGACGCGGCGCGAAGGCTACGACGCGCTCGGCAAAAGGTGCGACAACATCGAAGCGGAAATCACCGGGACGAGCGGCGAGGTCTTCGTCGTCGGCGCACATTACGACTCCGTCTTCGGTTCGCCGGGCGCAAATGACAACGGCAGCGGCGTGGCGGCGTTGCTCGCGCTGGCGTGGCGTTTCGCGGGCAAGCCGACGACGGCCACGTTGCGCTTTGTGGCGTTTCCGAATGAGGAGCCGTTCCATTTCCAAACTGAGCTGATGGGAAGCTGGGTCTACGCGGACCGCTGCCGCGCGCGCGGCGATCGCATCGTCGGGATGATCAGTCTCGAGACGATTGGCTATTTCTCGAACGAGCCGAAGTCGCAAAACTTTCCGGTGCCGGGTCTCGGCGGAATTTATCCGACGACGGGCAACTTCATCGCGTTCGTCGGCAATATTTCTTCGCGAGCACTCGTTAGGCGCGCAATCGGGAGCTTCCGCGAAGAGGCGAAGCTGCCATCGGAAGGAACCGCCCTACCGAGCAGCGTGCCTGGCGTCGGCTGGTCGGATCACTGGGCGTTTTGGCAGCACGGCTATCCTGCCTTCATGATCACGGATACGGCGCCGTTCCGTTATCCGCATTATCACGCGCGCAGCGATACGCCGGACAAGCTGGATTACGACTCGATGACGCGGCTGGTCTCGGCGTTGCAGCACGTGATCGCGGATTGCGCGGCGGCGAAAGAATAGCGCGCCCGCGCATCGCGCGCCTTGAGCGACCGCGTGCTGGCCGTTACGGTGCGTCGCGATGCGGATCCTGCTGATCGAAGACGAACAGAAAGCGGCGGCCTTTCTCGCGCGCGGTTTACGGGAGGCGGATTTCACGGTGGAGATCGCGCACGACGGCGAAGCGGGCCTGGTAATGGCGCGGAGGGAGAAATTCGATCTGCTCGTGGTCGATGTGATGCTGCCGAAGCGCGACGGCTGGAGCGTGGTCGAGCAACTGCGCGGCGACCGAAGCAAGATGCCGATCCTGATTTTGACTGCGCGCGACAGCGTGCCGGATCGAGTGAAAGGGCTCGAGCTGGGCGCGGATGATTACCTGGTGAAGCCGTTCGCGTTCACGGAATTGCTCGCCCGCGTCCGTTCGCTCCTCCGCCGCGCGCCGACACAAGCGAAGGATGAGCATATCCGGATTGAAGACCTGGAGATCGACACCCGCCGGCACAAGGCAGTCCGGGCCGGCATCGCGCTCAATCTCACGCCAAAAGAATTCCTCCTGCTGACGCACCTTGCGCGTACGCCAGGCGAGGTTGTTTCGCGGACGGAAATCGTGCAGCTCGTTTGGGATTTGCGCTTTGAGCCGGAGACGAATGTCGTTGACGTGGTGGTGCGGCGACTGCGCTCGAAAGTCGATGACCCGTTCGCGGTGAAACTGGTGCACACGATCCGCGGCGTCGGTTATGTCCTCAAGCCGGTCTAGCACGCGCTCGATCGCGGCCCGGCTGGTTTTCCTCTTCACGATCGCGGCCGTCCTGCTGCTCTGCGCGGGTCTGGGATTGCTCTACTGGATCGTGGTCCAGCACGCGGTGGAAGAGGACAACGAGGTGCTCGCGGACAAGGCCTACGCGTTACGCGCGGATCTGGAAAGCTCGGGCGGACCGGCGGCGGTGCGGGACGGATTAGACATCCTGCGCGCGGGCGAACGTGCGGGCTATCTGGTGCGCATTCTCGATGCGGCGGGTAACGTCCGCGCGGAGTCGCGGGGAATGGCCGAGGTGTTGCCGGCGAATGTTTTCCCCGTCCCGGAATCGCGCGTGGATCAACCAACAACGCATCATGCTGGTGGGCGGTTGTTCGGTTGCGTGACCTTGCGGCATGCAGTGAACGGACAGAGCTACACCATTCAGGTCGCGCAGGATCGATCGGCAGATGAGCAATTCCGCAGACGTTTCGCGTTGCTCCTCGTCGCAGTCGTTGCGGGCGGGCTGATCGCATCGGCGTTCATCGCAATCACCGTGACGCGCAGTGGTCTCCAGCCGCTGGCGGAGCTGACGCATTCCATCGAAAGCGTCGGACCGACCCGCCTGCACGAACGCGTGCCGGCGACCGGCTGGCCGCGCGAGCTCCAGCCGGTCGTGCTCGCCTTCGATGAAATGCTGGATCGCCTCGAAGATTCATTCACACGCCTCTCGCAATTTTCAGCCGATCTCGCCCACGAACTCCGGACGCCGGTCGGAAATCTGCGCGGCGAAGCCGAAGTCGCGTTGCGCCGCGAGCGTTCGCCCGACGAGTATCGCGAG
The DNA here is from genome assembly GCA_030948555.1 of Verrucomicrobiota bacterium. Taxonomy (GTDB): domain Bacteria; phylum Verrucomicrobiota; class Verrucomicrobiia; order Chthoniobacterales; family UBA10450; genus JACCTI01. Next base: position 4,813 of record JALZAD010000296.1, read on the forward strand.
GTCATAGAATCAAGTGTCGCCGAATGCCAGCGGCTTTCCGGCATTATCGATAGCCTGCTCTTCCTCGCCCGCGCGGAAGCTGCCGATCGGACGCTCGAGTGCGCGACTTTCGATGCGCGAGTCGCGGTCGAAAAGATCGCGGATTACTACGGCACGATCGCGGAGGAACGCCACATCACGGTCGAATGCACAGGCGAGGGCGAGATCCACGCGGACGGAATGTTGTTCGGTCGCGCGGTGAGCAATTTGATCGACAACGCGCTGCGTCATACCTCCGATAACGGTCGGATCGAAATCGCGATCGCCGCGTTGCCCGAGCACACCCAGGTTTCCGAGCGCGACAACGGCAGCGGAATCGCAGCGGAACATCTGCCCCGCGTTTTCGATCGCCTCTATCGCGCCGATCCCTCGCGCAGCTCCGAAGGCAGCGGGCTGGGTCTTGCGCTGGTGAAGTCGATTGTCACGCTCCATGGCGGCAAGGTGAAGATCGCGAGTGAAGTAGGCGAGGGGACGGAAGTAACCATGCTTTTTCCGACCTGAAGGCGCTGCGGCGCCGGTGGAGGTGAGCCTAGCCAGGTAATGTTTCCGTGCTCCGGCTTTGACGGTGCTGCAATTGGTGACCGTCTGAGGCGAGAAATTCCGCACGCCAATTTACCGCTCAACCTCGTTACGAAACCTTACAACCACGTAATTTTCTATTGCCTTTGTGACAGCCGCGTAATACAACGCGGCCCGTGAATATTTCGTCGTTTCGCGGTTCCAGCATCATTCTCTCGTTCGGTCTCGCCTTAGCCCCGCTCGCCGTCGCTCCGGCGCAAGACGCGGAACCCGGGGAAGCGATCAGCCGGATTGTCGTCACCGGCGACGAGTTGCCGAGCGCCTACGGCGCGCCGGAGTCTTTCTCGCGCAGCCGTTTTTCGCCGACAACCACGGCTTACGTCCTCGCGCCGGGTGAGTTTTTCGGCAGTCTGATCTACCAAGGCGACGCGCTCCGCTTTAACCGGCCGGATCACAGGTTTACGCAGGAGTTTGAGGTTGGATTACCGCACCGGTTTGGTTTGGCGATTGAGAACTCAGTCGAAGAATATCGCGGTTGCTTCCAGGAACGCACCTTCAGCGTGGAAGCGCGCTATGCGTTGGCTGATTGGAATAAGATCCCGCTAAACCCCACCATCTTTGTCGAGTGGAAGTTCGGGATCGGAAACATCCTGCACGATGAAGGCCCGCCGGAGCCGCCCGCGCCGGGCGAGGCGATAGATTTTCTAAACAAGATGATGCCTTTGCCCGATGCCTATGAAGTGCGGCTGCTTCTATCGCAAGACTTCAATCACCGTGCCGAGTGGGCGTTGAATGGGTTCTTCGAGCAGGAAGTGGGCGGCGACCGCGGACGCGAGTACGGCTTTGCCCAGAGCCTTATGTTCCCGGTGGCTGCGCACGAGCGACTCAAGATAGGTGGTGAGATGCTCTTCACCACCTTTACCGATAAGGGAATTCGCGACATGCCCTCTTATCGCTGCGTCATCGGGCCAAGTCTGAGTTGGAAGCCGTCACGGAATACGAGGCTCGATGTATCTCCGCTTTTCGGGGTGACGGATGACTCTCCTCGAGCCTCCGTCTTTGTTGTCTTTTCGATGTTGTTCGGCGGCCACGGAGCAGGTGAAGCCGAGGCGCCGGCGTCGACTCGCAACCGCTAAGTCTCGGTTGTGGTTTAGCTCAACTTATCTACGACACCCATGTACCTCGCACGCCATTCACACCGAGCCCGCCCCTGCTGCTTGCCTTCGCGCTTTGTCCGCTCATCAATAGCTACTCTGCCCGTGCGCAAAGCACGCTGGAAACAGGTAGAATCGAAGTACAAGGCCAGCCCATCGCCTCGCCGACACCGACGCCGGACGACTTTCGGCCGAAGCTCGACCACATTATGCGCGAAGTAGACGGAACGCAGATTACCGTGACGAAGAAGGCAACGGTGATCAAGCTCGACCAGCAGCCCGAAGTAGTTAACCAGAACCAGCAAGAGCTATACAACAAGGCGCCCGGTCTGTTCGTCGGCGAACAGAATACTCCGAGCCAATACAACCTAAGCTATCGCGGGCTCGGCAACCCGCAGGAGTCCGAGTACGTGAACGTGCTGCAGGATGGAATGTCGATCATGAGCGACTGGATCGGCTTTCCTACTCTCTACTACTCGCCGCTCCCGCAGACGATCAGTGAAGTGCAGGTAATCCGCGGCGGCGGTAGCTCGCTTTACGGGCCGGAACCCGCGCCGGCAGTGAACTTCGTCAGCCGGCGCCCGGGGCAGGACGAGCCGTTCACCTTCGCTACTGAGCACATCGGCGGCGGCTACGGTCTTTATTCGACCTACAATTTCGTCGAAGGAACGGCCGGGCCCTTAGGTTACCTGGCGATTTTGGTTACGTACACAGCGACGGGCAGCGCACGAACTCTGATTACGACCTCTACCAGGGCGACGTTTACCTCTCCTATCAACCGCGACAGGGTCAAAACACATGGTTCGACTTCCGCACCTATCATGTCGAGGCAGGCAATCCGGGACGCATCTCGATCCAGCAATACAATTCGAATGCCTGGGCGTCGCTCACTCCCTACAACCGCGACTGGGTCGATCGCTACCACGTTACTCTAGGCCACGACCAGGAATTCGGGCCATGGCTACTTCAGGTCAAAGCCTGGTATACCTTCCTCGAACTCGACACACGCGCGGCTGGTAACACCACCTTTGCGGCGAACGGGACGCCGCGGCTCCCCGCGACGACCCAGTTCCAGTACGAAGACTTCGAGCAGTTCGCGGGCGACATCCGGCTGCGCTTGAAGTGGGGCGACGGCACCTTTCTCCGCGGCAGTGCGCTTACTTTTGGCGGGACCATTTACCACAGCGACGCGCCGTTCCAGCAATACACGGCGAGCGCAGCGACCGCAGGTCCTAACTACCTCTATGCGCCGCGCGACACGCAGGGCATCACTCGCCTCGACCAGGACCGGAGCTCAGCTTACCAGGCCTTCTTCATCGAGAACGTTTTCCGTTTTGGAAAATTCCACATCGTTCCGTCCTTCCGCCTCGATCACGAGGACGTAGAGGTAAAGGAGATCGTCTCGCCCTTCCGGCCGCGCGCCGGTCGTCCGCTGGCCGCCATTTCGGCAGATCGTTATGTGCCGCTCTGGGGGATCGGGCTCGGGAACGACTTCGGGCACATGAACGAGACCTACTTCAGCGCTTCGACCGGATGGCGTCCGCTGCGCTACTTCGATGTCGTGTCGCCTTTCTCGCCCACCTTTGTGCCCGGCCGGCCGAGCGACCCATTTAAGTCACTCGACATTGAAGCCGGTGTCCACGGCACACCTATCAAGGGTTTCTGGTACGACATAGGTCTCTTCTGGCTCGAGTTCGATAATCGGACGGAGAATCAGTTGCTCAATCCGGGCGTGAATACTGATACCGTTCTGGTCAACAGCGGCAGCACTCGCCATCGCGGTTTCGAAGGGGGGTCTCTTATGACTTACTCGCGCATTGTTCCAGTCCGATGTTCAAGAACAACCACCTCGTTGTCGGCGGTAACCTGCAGTTGCTCGATGCGGAGTTTACCCAGAGCACTGTTGTAGCTGGCGGACGCAGCACCGTCGGCAACCGGCCCGCGTTCGCGCCTGACGTTCTAGCTAAGTGGTCGCTGACTTACCGGATCGACAAGAAAGCGGACATCGCGCTGACCGGGATCTACTCTTCCTCGCAATTTTTCCAGGACTCGAACCTATCTGCAACAACCGGCGCCGGTGCGGCCGCGCTCATCACCATCCCGGCGAAGGTGCCGTCTTACATGGTCTGGAATCTGACTGGCCAGTATGACATCACGAAGAACGTCCGCCTCATCGCCGGCGTGACGAACCTGTTCGACGAGCGCTACTACTCGCGCGTGTTCGGTAACGGGCTCGAGCCAGCGCCGCAGCGCACTGGATACGCCGGTCTGCGCGTGAGTTTCTAAGTTCGATAGCTAGTCACTGGTAGGCCGGCGGATCGTGCGGTCTAAGGATCCGGCACAACGCCTGCTAAACAGCAGGTCGTGGGGCGTTACCTTCTTGATCCGTTCGGTTCAATTATCGCCCGTGTCGGCCTTAACGCACTGTTCCGCCGGACGTCGACAACCGCGGCAGGGTTCGTCGAAGCGCCGCCGCCAATCTCTGGTGCCGTCTCGCTATCGGCCTGTGAAGACGTCGATCCTAGGATCGCGCAGATCATCAGCGACATTCCCCGGCGCCGCGTCCGGCGCTCCGCCTGATCAGTGCGGGACGAACTCCGCGCCGCGACATTTCGGACACGGCGGAGCAACGTCCTTCAGCGCCGGTCGGGTGAAGTGCTTCACGTTTCCGCAAGTCACGCAACGCCAGCCGAGCGCACGCACTTCCGCTCGCGTCGCCAGCATCGACAGCGCCTCCTGCGCGTCGTCTCGGATCCTTTTCAGAACCGCACGCAGCGAATCTACCTGGTCCGCCATAACGGGAGCTCAAGCTGAGTTTGACGCGGCGAGAACCGTCTGCCGAGCAGAGCGAAAATGCGTTGGGCAAAAGCTTTCATGTTCACGCGAACATGTCAGCTTTTGTGAAGACGTCGATCGATTTCGCTCTTCTACTCAACCGCCGCAGCGGTTTCAAGACTCACCGCGTCGCGCGGCCCGCGCCCGGGAGTGCGCGCGAAACGAACGTCCCGGAAAGCGCGCGAGCGATGGAAGCATCGGCGCTGTTGATCGTGCCATCCGCGTTGTAATCAACCCGGAAGTTGGTGCTGTCCGTCACGCTGCCGGATTGCAGCCGTGTGATCTGCGTATCCGCCGCGTTCACGATCCCGTCGCCATTGGCGTCGCCAAGAAGAAGCGCGAGCGAGACAGAGACCGCGCCGACACTTGAGCCGGAGGCGTCAGTCACATTCGCGAGAGTGACCGTGAGTGTCTGCGCGTTCGAGACGCCGGTTAACTCGACGATGTATTGGTGTGGATCGGCCGCGATCCCGCCGCTGCGCACGCTACCGACTCCCCTCGAGACAGACGCGCTGCCCACCGCGGTGAGCGCGTTCGAGAAGGTCAAAACGACGGTGTGCGTTCCGTTCGTGCCCGCGATGCGGCTTTCGATTGCCGGCTGGCCGGTGATCGGCAGCGGGAGGTCGATAACTGTCGCGCCATGTGTCTTGCGCGAGACGGCGCTGACCAGCGTGACCGAAGGCGGAAGTCCGTTGAATTCGAATGCGCCAATGTCACTGGTGCCGTTGCGCGCCAAGCCGCGCTCGTCGGCGGAACTGGCGAGCGAGTCGTCCCCTGCGTTGATCGCGGGACTGCCTGCGAATAGCGCGACGGTGTCCATCGATCCGCCGTTGTCGCCGATCGCGGAAAGCATGGCGTCACGAGGCTGCGAATCGCTGCCGACCTGATCGCCCTTCACGCCATCGACAAATCCAGCGCTCGAGCCGGCGCTGCCGATCAAGTTGTGGCCGTCGGACGCGAAGCTTCCGCTCACATCCGAATTGCCAGCGAAAGCAAGGTTGGCGCTGACGATCGAATTGCTGATTTGGAACTGCTGCGGCGCACCGTCCGCCTGAATCCCGGCGCCCACGCCAAACGCGGTGGAGCCGGTGATTGTGCAATTGCGCAGCGTGGTGCTGCCGCTTCCATTCGCCGGTCGCGACAGGACGCTACCGCCGTTCGACGCCACGTTCTTCGCGAACGTGCAGTTCGTTGCCGTGAAGGCGCCCTGGTTGTAAACGCCCGCGCCTTCGCGATCGGTGAAGTTGCTGACGAAAGTCGAGCGGAGGACGGACGCGGTCGCTCCATTCGCGTTGAAGAACGCTGCGCCACCGTGCGGCGCGGACGCAGCGTTATTCGCAAGAAAAGTGCAGTCGTTCACCGTGACCGATCCCGTGTTGTAAATGCCGGACCCATCTTCTCCGTAGCGATAGCCGCTGCGAATCGTGAGCCCGGAGATGACGACGTTATTTGCGCTCACAAAAAAGACCCGCCCTTCGCCAACCCCGGTGACGGCAAGGTTGCGCGCGCCCGGTCCTTTGATGGTGATGGGCGAGACTAGCGCGATGCCGGCGGGCGTTGTCGTTGCTTCGATCGTCCCAGTGAGACCTGGAACGAAATCGATCGTACTCGGGCCACTGGCGGCATTTGCCGCATTCACCGCTTCGAGGAACGAGCAATCATCTGTCGAACAGGTGCCGTCGTTGTGCTGGTCCGTCGTCGTGACGGTGAAAACGCCGCTCGTTTGCGTGGTGCCGCGCTCGACTGCGCCGATGTCGATCCGCGAACCGACCTTGCGGGGAAAGCCGCGTTGATCGCCGCTTTCGAGCGGAGGACGGAGGGCGGAGTCGTCGCCCGCATCGATCAGTGGACTGCCTGCCTGCGGCGCACGTGAGATCGTTGGCCCGCCATTGTCCTGGAGCAAGCCAAGTCCCGGATCCAGTGCAGTTGCGTCGCTTGTTCCACCCAGAAGGTCGGTCGCGTTCCAGCCGTTGCTCGCGTCCGTGCGACCAATCAAATTGTGTCCCCAACTCGTGATTGTCCCGGCGACGTCCGGCCCGGTTGCTGTCCCACCGGCGGCGTTCGACACAGCATTCGCAGCGACCACGGTGTTGCGCATCGTCACAACTGCGCCACTCGCCTCTGCGACGCCGGCGCCGAAGCTCGCGCCGCCATTGCCATTGGCGCCGGCGGCTGTCGTTCCGCCGTTTCCACCGGTCGCTCGGTTCGCAGCAATGGTCGAGTTTTCCACCGACAAATTCCCGGCGTTGTAGATACCGCCTGCTGTCCCTGTCCCGCCGGCGCCACCGCGAGTATCTCCATAGCCGCCCGAACCGCCAGTCGCAACGCAGCCGTCGATACTCGAGTTGATGAGCGTGAGAGTGCCGCCGTTATAGATCGCGCCACCCGCGCCCGTGCCGCCGGTTTGGCCAACGTTGTCGGTCGCGCCGCTGCCGCCGACGGCCGTCGCGCCGAAGATCACAGTGCGGAGCAGCGTGAGTGACCCGTAGTTTGCGATCGCGCCGCCGCGCCCATTTCCGCCAGGTGCCCCGCTGCCCGCGACCGCAAAGCTCGAGCGGAACGCGCAGTCGGTGATCGTCAGCGTCGCGGAGTTTAGGATCGCCCCGCCATCCGCATCCGCTCCGGGAGATGCTCCAGCCGATGCGCCAAGCACGCTTCCCAGCATCGTCATCTTTGAGATTGTTACACGCCCCGCAGCGACGTTGAAGGCGCGCCCGTTTGTGCCGTTGAGTTCCAGCAAGCCGGTCGCCGGGCCGGTAATTGTCAGGTCGTGATCGATCCGAATTTCGCCCGTCATGAGCGGCAGAAGGCCCGTCACGGAGAACACAATCGTGTCGCCGCTGGCCGAGTTTCGCACCGCGTCGCGCAGTGAACCTGGCCCATCGTCGTAGAGGTTATCCACTGTCCGCGTCCCGGCTAAAGCCGTGCTCGCTAAGAGCGAAGCCGCGAGAAAAATCGCGGCGAAAGGGTTGAGGGCGAGACGTGAGTTCGGACAAGGACCAGCGAGCACTATATTATTTCTCATGGTGCGGAAGAATGTCAAATCGGCCCCGGCGAGGTTGCTTCGCGGAGGCGACGAAGTAATCGCAAAGCAGGTCGCGTGCAGCTATCCGCAAGCGCGAAAAAATTGACTCCACAGGCAAGCTTCGGCTCCATGGAACTGCGATCGCGGCTATGCTCCCCGCGCGCAGCCGTCCCCGTAGTTCAACGGATAGAATAGAGGTTTCCTAAACCTTTGATGTGGGTTCGATTCCCGCCGGGGACAACGCTTTGACTCGCGCCTCACTCGCGTATCTTCCCGCACCTTATGATCCGATCGTTCTCTCGTAGTCTTGTCGTTCCGTGTGTGGCATTTGCGTTCGCGGGCTCGTCCGCCATAGCGCAAGACGCGCCCGTGCAGTTTCCGCAGCCGAGCCAGCATGCATTCGTTAGGCAGCGGGTTGGCCTGACCGACATCGAGGTCGATTACTCGCGGCCGAACAAGAACAAGCGCGAGATCTTCGGTGGCGTCGTGCCGTGGGACAAAGTTTGGCGGACGGGTGCGAACGCGCCGACCAAAATCAAGTTCAGCGACAGCGTGAAGCTCGGCGACAAAGAGATCGCGGCTGGTGAGTACGCGCTCTACACCATCCCGGAGTCTAACGAGTGGACGATCATCCTTTCGAAGAAGCTCGATCAGCCCTACGCCGCTGAGGCGGACGTCGCGCGAGTCTCCGCCAAGCCGGCAAAGCTGAGCGACGAGATGGAGACCTTCACGATCGG
>JALZAD010000310.1 GCA_030948555.1 Verrucomicrobiota bacterium
CGCGTCGAGCCGCGCGAGATCACTTTCAATGCGCCGATCTTGGTCAGGCGCGTGAGGATTTCCTCCTGAATGCCGTTCGCAAAGTAGGTGTTCTGCTTGTCTTCGCTCAAGCTTTCGAAGGGTAGTACGGCGATCGATTTTTCGCCGGAATCGGAAGGCATCCCACCGCCTGAACGCCAGCGTTGGAAGGCCCAGGTTGAACCAAGAAAGATTGCGATCAGCGCGACTGCCGTGAGCACGAGCAGCGGCTGATAACGTCGGCGCAAGGTGGAGGATTGCTCCGGCGCTTTCTCGATCCCACTCGGCGCGATGTCGAAGCTCCAGGCGAGCACGAGCACCATCGGCACGGCCAGCGCGAGCACGATCACAATGGCTGACAACACCCAGCGCGGAATGTCGAACGCGGGCAACACGACGGTCGCGATCTGCACCACGATCCAGGCCGTGATCAGGTAGGCGAGGACGACGCGGACGACCTTGCGTTTCCGCAGCTCGTTGAAGAAGGAAGTCATCCGCGCGATCCGCTGTACTTCTGCATCAGGTGATCGATGTAATCGCTGTAGGTCTGCGCGAGCGCGGCGCTTTCGATGAAGAGAATATTCTCCGCGTTAAACTGCGCGCTGCGCGAAAAGTTGTAGGAGCCGGTGACCACGGTGTCATCGATCACCAGCACTTTATTGTGCATGAAGTCGTGCCGCCCGGTCGGTGTGTAGGGCGTCGAGTTTTTGCCCGCGAGTTTTGCGCGCGCGATCACCTCCTGGAGCGCGGGAATCTTCCAATGATTCGACGGCACCGTTCCCCACTGGCGGAACACGTCGGCCATCTGCGTGCGGTCGTAGATGCCGTCCACTTTGACCCGGCCGGCTTTGAGCAGATCGAGCAAGGCGTTAATCAGCGTCCCGGAGTTGATGAGCAAACTGCAGATGCGCACACGTCGTTGTGCGGCGTGCACGCGCCGCGCGACCTCGGCGTCAATCTCCAGCCCGCAACCGGGCGAGAACATGACGCGCGTCACCGCCGGTTTGCCCTGAAACATCAGCGGAACGGGCTGCGTGGCGATCGCGCCCGTGTTCTCGAAATTCTCCTTCACCCAAAGCTCTTCGAACTCCTGCGCATACGACGCCGCGATCTCCGGCGAGTCGACCTGCACCACGTTGTTCTCCATCAAGGTGAAGGCGTCGTCCGTCAGGTTGAGCGAGCCGGTCCAGACGGCGCGCCGATCGCGCACGATGAACTTGTTGTGCATCAGCTTCATCCCGCCGATCCGCCGATACGGATAGCCTAACGAGTGGACGATTTCGCCGGTGCCGGGCGAAGCGGGATCCTGACCGGCGGCGATGTTGGGGACGAACGGCTTGTCGCCGTCATAGCAAATCCTGATCTGCGCGCCGGCTTGCGCGCGCTCGTGCAATGCGCTTGCCAGCTGCGTCTTCAACGCCTGACCGAGACGCAGATCGTAGAGCGAGAAATCGAGTGTCTGCCGGGCCGCGGCGATGAAGCTGACCAGCCGCGCCATGACGGCGTCAGCGGGTTGTTCGTCCTGCGAAAGAAAGAAGACCGAGAGTGAATCGGTGGAAGCATCGGCCGGCATGTACGGACGATATCCGATTCGTCCAGCGAGTCAGCCGCGCAGCGGAGAGTCAGGCCGCCAATCCGCTAATCCGGGTCGCGGTCGCAAATCGGCAGGTTTTCTATTTTCGCGTGAGTTTCGGCCGCAGTAACGTGCCGCGTGAGTTACCAGGTTTTCGCGCGCAAATACCGACCGCAGACGTTCGACGATCTTGTCGGGCAGGCGCATGTCACGCGCACTTTGAAGAATGCGGTCGAGCAAAACCGGCTCGCGCATGCGTATCTCTTCGTCGGGCCGCGGGGGATCGGGAAGACATCGACGGCGCGCATTTTGGCCAAGGCGCTGAACTGCATTCATGGCCCGACCGTCTCGCCATGTGGGGTGTGCGATTCGTGCAAGGAGATCACGCAGGGCAACAGCCTCGACGTGCTCGAGATCGACGGCGCGAGCAACAACGGCGTCGAGCAGGTGCGCGAGCTGCGCGACAACGTGCGTTACGCGCCGAGCAAAGGGCACTTCAAGATCTACATCATCGACGAGGTGCACATGCTGACTTCGGCGGCGTTCAACGCGCTGCTCAAGACGCTCGAAGAACCGCCGCCGCACGTGAAGTTCATCTTCGCCACGACCGAGCCGCAGAAAGTGTTGCCCACAATTCTGAGTCGCTGCCAGCGGTTCGATCTCCATCGAATCCCCGCGAACCTGATCGCGGATCATCTGCAGTACATCGCGAAGAACGAGAAGGTAACGCTTGAGCCAGCCGCCGCGCACGCGATCGCGAAAGGCGCGGACGGCGGTCTGCGTGATGCGGAGTCGATGCTCGATCAGCTGGTTGCGTTTTGCGGAGAGAACATCGCGGAAGCGGATGTGCTGAGTGTCTTCGGTTTTACCAGCGAGCAGACGGTCGCTGGTTTTACCGACAGCATTCTGCGCGGGGCCACGGCGGAAGCGCTCGAGTTGCTGCACAGCGAAGCGGCGAACGGTAAAGACATGATGAAACTCATGTCGGACGTGATCGCCTATCTGCGCGACCTGCTCGTTTTCAAGGTGAAGCCCGACGCAGTCGCGGAGGATTTCAATCCCGAGCTGCAGAGCGCGCTCGAAGCGCAGGCGGCGCTGATCGAAACCGATCGACTGCTCGAGTTAATTGACCAATTTGCGGGCGCGGAAGGTCGGATGAAATGGGCGCCTAACAAGAGGTTGCACTTCGAGGTCGCGGTCATCAAAGCGATCCAGACGCTAGGGCAGGTTACTCTGAACCAGGTGATCGCGGACTTGTCTGCATTG
>JALZAD010000317.1 GCA_030948555.1 Verrucomicrobiota bacterium
GCGCCCTGTCCGGCGCCGTTGCTCCTCGCGGAAATCTTGCCGCCATGCATCTCGACGACCGCCCTGCAGATGGCGAGGCCGAGGCCGAGTCCTTCTCCGGAAGGCGCGCCTTGCTGGAATGCGGTAAACAGCCTCGGCATCAAGTCTGGATCGATCCCGCGCCCGGTATCGCTGATTTCAAAAGCGAGCACATCGGGCGCTGAATCAAATGAGCGCACGCTGATCCGCCCGCCCTCCGGCGTGAACTTCTGCGCGTTTTTCAGCAGGTTCCAAAAGACCTGCTGGATGCGGGTCGGATCGCCTTCGATCCGATGATTGCTCGCGGTTAGATCGAGTTCGAGTTGAATGCGTTTCGCCGTGATCTGGCTGCGCACGATCTCAAGCGCGTGCTCGAGCAGAAGGTGAGCATCGCATTTCTGCAGCTTGAGCTGGAGCTTGCCCTGCGTGATCCGGGTCAGGTCTAACAAGTCGTCGATCAGCCGCGCCTCGAGCTCGATATTGCGGCAGACCATGCGGACGTCTTCTCGCATCGAGGGGTCAAGTGTTTCATCGCCGGAGGCCACGCAGGCCCACATCAACACCGGCGTCAGCGGGGTGCGCAGCTCGTGGCTTAGCGCAGCCAGAAACCGGTCCTTCGCCATGTTCGCCGCCTCGGCTGCTTCTTTCTGCCGGTGCAACTCTTCCTCGGTCTGTTTCCGCTCCAGGTAGAGGCCGACCTGAATGCCTAACGAGTCAACGAGCCGCAGCAAATCTTCGTCGGGCGAGAGGATCGAGTGGCTTAAAATCTCGATCACCCCATTGCGCCCGCTCGATCCGGTGAGCGGAAAAACGAGCACGCCGTGAAGATCGCTCGCGGCCGCCTCGCGACGTCGCGTGAATTCTTCCTGACGCGCTGCATCCGCGATCCACACTGGCTTGCCCGACAAGAGCACGCTGCCGGGTACGCCTTCGCCGCGCTTCAAGGTGCGCGACATTGTTTCCGCGGCGAAATTCTCCGCGCCTGCGCCGTCCGCCTGCCAGGTGGTGTAGCACTTCAGCTGCCCGTCCGCGTCCGCCAGCCAGAGCGCGCTGAAAACCCACGCGCCGCTCTTTGCGACCGTCTCCAGAATCGCCGGCGCGGTTTCGCTCAGCGGCACATCGCCAGCCAGCAAACTGGCGATTGCGTATTGCGCTTCACGCCGTCGCTCCGTCTGCACGCGTTCCGTAATGTCGCGGAGATAGGCGGTGAACACCGCCTTCTCGTCGATCCGCGCGGGCGTGATCGCTAACTCAACGAGAAGGCGTTTCCCGCGCGCGCCGATTGCCTCGACTTCGATTCGCTGTCCGAGCAACGGCCCTTCGCCACTTTTCAGATAGTGGGCGAGCCCGAGTCGATGCCGGTCGCGCAGCTCTTCCGGAATGATCAGACTCGCGAGTTCCTTGCCGATCACCTCCTCGCGTTTATAGCCAAACATCCGCTCGGCCGCGGGATTCCACTCGCGCACAAAACCGTCCTCACCCATCACGACGATGCTATCGAGCGCGGACTCGAGGATGCCTTGCGTATTCTGCCGGCTCGCGATCAGCCCGCTTTCCTGCTCCTTCGCAAACTGCTGCGCAGATTTCATCAGCATGTCATCGAAGAAGCGGTGGATCACCGTCGCGAGTTCGGTGCGGCTCTGCATATCGAACTCGGGCACGGTGCGGCGAAATGCATCGAGACATTCGACCACGAAGACGTGACGGAGAATGCCGGACTCGCGGATCAGTTCATCGAGCTTGTAGCCCTGCTCCCAGCGGTGCACTCCGTGTGTGCGCGCATGCTGAGCTTCCGCCGGCGTGGGCTGGACACCGGCCGCGCGCAGACGATCCGCGAGATCGTGGCAGAGATACGGCAGATGATCGACGATCTGCCGGTAGGTCAGGCTCTCCGCCGAATGGATGTCCGGCTGGTGCCGAATCGCTTCGACCCAGCTCTTCGTGATCCAGTCGACGTGCTCGATGATGTAGTCGGCGACCTGAGAAAATGGGGACATTACGAGCAGCGAATGAGGAACTCAGAATGCAATCGGTCGCCGCGCTCGGACTGCGCGCAAAGCGGGCGGTGGGCGAGCGCTGCGTCTGGATCGGCTTCGCTGCTGCTCACGCTCAACGAATCGGTGCGGTCAGCTCATCCGGCAAGAGCGGCGTCGCGCCATAATGCGACGCGACGTAGGCGCCGAGGCGGCAGGCGTTCTCCAAGAGCTGGCGCGGTTCCGTTCCTCTGGTTAGGCCAACCACCAGGCCGGCCATAAACGCGTCACCTGCGCCGACCGTGTCCCGCACTTCGACGTGCGGAGCAGGCGCAGAGGCCAGCTGCCCATCCACCCAAAGCGCGGCGCCTTCTTCCGCGCGCGTGACGCAGATGCGGCTGACGTTTGTCGCTTCGGCCAGGATCTCGCAATCGCGTGCGATTGATGCGACGCCGCGCGGCGTTTCGGCCGCTTCTTCATCCGTTCGAATCCAGCGGGCGAGCAGGCCGAGCTCGCAATCGTTCAGCTTCAAAACATCAGCGCGTTTCGCGAGCTCCACGACGAGCGCTGGATCAGCAAAGGGCGGCCGCAGATTCACATCGAAGAACTTGATCGGGCCTTTCACCGCGAGAAGCCGATCGAGCTGCTCAAGGTTGTAAGACGAGCGACCGGCGAGCGAACCGTAGATGAAGGCGCGCGGCTGGCCGACGGCTTCGACGGCGGCATCCGAGACGCGGATTCGGTCCCAGGCCGCTGGTTCCACTAACTCGTAGGTCGCGTTGCGATGCTCATCGAGCCTCACGAGGACTGTGCCCGTAGCGAGGCCAATCGGCGCGCGCGTGACAAACTTGACGTCGACTTTCTTATCGCGCGCGACCTGCAGGATCTCGTCGCCTAACGAGTCCTGCCCGACAGACGAGATCAGCGCGGATGAGACGCCTATCTGCGCGAGGTGTGCGGTGACGTTGAAGGGTGCGCCGCCGGCATGCTTGCCCGATGGGAAACAATCCCAGAGCATCTCGCCGAACGCGTAGAACTCAGCTGACATTTGTTTGTCGCCGTAGTCAGCGCATGCGTCTGCGGTGAATCTCAGTGCGCCGCAATCGGGCCCGCCGGTTTGCTCACCTTCTTGAAGAGCAACACTAGCGGCGCGCAGAGCAGGCACGTGATGGCGAAGAAGCGGAAGTTGTGCACGTAGCTGAGCAGAGCCGCTTGCTGTTGCAGCAAGCCGTAGAGAATCGCCGGCGTTTTGCGCATCGCGTCCCACGTGCCGCCTTGCTGCGCGAGCCCGGCCTGGATTTCTGCCATGCGCTTCTGCAACGCCGGATTAAACGGCGACATGTGCGAGGAGAGGATCGCCTGGTTCATCTGCGCATTGCGCGCCACGAGGGTGGTGATCATGGCAATGCCGACGCTGCCGCCGACATTGCGCATCAAGTTGAAGATGCCGGAAGCGTTGCCGATCTGCTCCTGCGATAACGTGACCATGGTCGAAGTGGTGAGCGGGACGAAGATCAAACTGATCGCCACGCCGCTGATGATGAT
>JALZAD010000323.1 GCA_030948555.1 Verrucomicrobiota bacterium
CCCCGTGGCCATACGCTCGGTGCGCGACGGGGTCCCTCGACTGCGCTCGGAATGACGCGAGGGGGTTATCACTCGTTACGTAGTTCCGACTCTTGCGCAGGATTTCGGTCGCCTGGTCCGGCCGGAATGAACCAGCCGGTCGTCCGCTTCTCCTCCGTCAGGTAAGCGGTCGCGACGCGTTTCACGTCCGCTGCGGTCACTTTCTTTAGCGCCTCTTCGCCCGTGACGTAGACCGACCAATCACCCACTGCGATGTATTCATTCAGGCGACTCGCGACCGCGAACGACCCGTCCCGTCCGTAAGCGGCGGCGGCCAGAATCTGCGCAATCGCGGAGCTTACTTCGCCGTCCGTCACACCCTCCGTCTTCACCCGTTCGATTTCATCGATCGCGATCTTCTCCACCTGCTCGTGCGTCACGTTCGGCGCGAGATTCGCGTAGAGAAGGTAAAGCGACGCGTCGTGGAAAAACCCGGGATCGCCGCTCACGCCGGTGGTGAGGTTTTTGTCCGTGAGCGCGCGGTAGAAACGCGCGTTTTTGCCTTCGGTCAAAATCACATCGAGCACTTTGATCGCCGCCTGATCCGCGTGCAGGGCCGGTGGAATTTTGTGCGCGATCGCCACCACGCCGAGTTCGCCCGCGCGTTTCACCGCCACGCGACGGGGCGCGGTCTGCTCCGGCTCTTCGGTGTAGACGACGGGGATCGGCTTCGGCGCTTTTGGGATTGCGCTGTAGTATTTTTTCACCAGCTCGAGCGCCTTCGCCGGATCGAAGTCGCCGATGATCGAAACGGTAGAATTATCCGGCCAGTAGAAGGTGTTGTAGAACTCGCGCAGCTTTTCGATCGGCACATTCTCGATGTCGCTCCGCCAGCCGATGGTCGGGTGATGATAAGGATGCGCGACATAGGCCGCCGCGTAGATCTCCTTCTCCAAAGCCTGCGCCGGCTCGTTCTCGCCGATCTCAAATTCGTTCCGAACGACCGTCATCTCCGGCTTCCGATCGGATTCGCGTAGCGAAAGATTGCGCATCCGATCCGCCTCCACCGCCATGTAGCTCTCGAGATTTTCGTTGCCGATGGTCGCGAAGTAATTCGTGCGATCGAGCCAGGTGCTCGCGTTGTATTGCCCGCCGACTCGCTCGAGCAGTTGCTTCACGCTGTTGCCCTTCTCGTCGTTGAATTTCGGCGTTCCCTTGAACATCAGATGCTCGAGCAAATGCGTCGCTCCCGTCGTGCCGGTGACCTCGTTCCGCGAGCCGACGCGATAGGTCACCATGAAGGTGAGCGTCGGGCTCGAATGCTCCGGCAGCAGGAGAACCTGCAGGCCGTTGCTCTCGAGGCGGAACTCGGAGATCGGGCCGACAGTTTTGACGAACGAGAAACCCTGGACCTTTGCCGGTTCAGGAGCGGCCATCGCGAGAGTCGGCACGAACGCGAGCGCGGCAAGGCGGAGGAAGTATTTCATCTTGGCGAAGAGCGGAGCGAAACTGCCGCATCCTGCGGCGTTGTCCATCATGAGCGCGCGCGGCGAGCCAAGCAGCGGACGTCTTGCGACTGATCGAGACCTGATGCGGATTGGGGATGTTGAGCGCTTGCTCGCGGAAGACTTCGCAGAACTGGGGAGACCGCGCAGACGAGTGTCGAGACGCCGCGCAATCGATGCGGCTCGCGTGATGCCCTGCGGCGTTTGTCCTCACGATGGCCTCAGTTATCGTCCGCCCGATGAAAGCTCCGATGCTCCGCGCCTTTCTCATTCTGCAAGCGCTCTCGCTCTCGGCATTCGCTGCGAACAGCGTGGTCAATCTTTCCCACTACGACACGATGCGGGTCGACTTCGAAGGCATGGCGCGGCAGGGAATCGTCGGCGTGATTCACGAGTCCGGTTACCCGCGCAATGTGCGCGACGAGAAGTACGCCGCGCGGCAGTCCGAAGCGACGCGCGCCGGTTTGCTCTGGGGTGCTTATCACTACGCGAACGCGAGCGATCCGGTGCGGCAGGCAGACTTCTTCTTGAACACTGTCTCATCGACCTGGCGTGCTTCCGGCGCGCGTCCGAAAGGCATTTTGCTCGTGCTCGATTTCGAACAGAATCGTCATTACCCCGGAGGCACGATGCGTGTCGATCAGGCGGTTGCGTTCATCCAGCGGGTCAAACAGCGCACCGGCGAGTACCCCGGTCTTTACTCCGGCTACAACCGGATTCGCGCGATCTTGAACAACCCGAAGGTCACAGCGGAACAGAAGGCGACCCTGCGCAGTTGCTGGCTCTGGGTTGCGAACTACCACTACATCCCGGTCGACGTCTCGCCCTGGCGGCGTTGGACAATGTGGCAATACACCGGCGACGGCGTTTGCGATCTGCCGCGCGCGCAGTATCCGAAGAGCATCGCGAACGTCCGCAACGCCGAGCGCAACATCTTCAACGGCTCGCCCGCTGATACGCGCGCCTTCTGGGAATCGCACGCCTGGCATCCCGGCGGGCCGAGTGAATAACGACGCAACGCGGAACCATTCGTTAGGAGCGGTGTGACTCGCGTTGTTATCCCGAGGCAGCGCGCCGAGGGATCTCACGCCGGGTGTTTGGTCTAACGAATCGTCGTTGAGCGTCGAAGCCCCCTGTGTGAGGTCCGTCGCCGTCTGCGCGGCTCGGGATGACATAGCGTTTTTGCGCAGGAAAAGTTCTTGAGATCAGCGACGCGCGTTCGCTAGGCATCGCGGCGAGCGATGCTGTTCAACTCCCTCACCTTTGTCGTCTTCTTCGCGCTCGTCCTGAGCGCGTACTGGACGATGCGGTCGTGGGAAGCGCGCAAAAATCTTCTCCTTGTCGCGAGCTATCTTTTCTACGGCGCGTGGAATCCGCCGTTTGCCGCGCTGCTCTTCGCGACCACGGCGCTCGACTTTTATCTCGGCCGTCAGATGGGCAAACGGCAGACGCCTCAGGAACGCACGGTCTGGCTCTGGATCAGTGTGGCGGTGAACCTGAGCATCCTCGGCTTCTTCAAATACGGGAACTTTCTCCTCGAGAATTTCACCTGGGTGCTGGCGCGCGGTGGCATCCAATACAAACCGCCGCATCTCGATGTGTTTCTGCCGATCGGCATCTCGTTCTACACCTTCCATTCGCTCAGCTACACGCTCGATATCTATCGCGGGGTGATGAAGCCGACGCCGCGTCTGCGCGATTTCGCGCTCGCCGTTTCGTTCTTCCCGCAGCTTGTGGCGGGACCGATCGTGCGCGCGGGTGATTTCCTCCCGCAACTCGAGAAGCCGCCGGGCTTCAAGCAGGGACAGTTCATCTGGGGCTTGCTCCTGATGAC
>JALZAD010000331.1 GCA_030948555.1 Verrucomicrobiota bacterium
ATCAACGCCTGCGACGCTTCCGGGATGGTCTTGAGATGGATGTAGCCGCGGAACTGATGCTCAAGGCGCAGCTTCCGCGCGACCTCGATCACCTGCTCCATCGTGTAGTCTGGATTGCGGATGATCCCCGAGCTGAGGAAGAGCCCTTCGATGTAGTTCCGCCGGTAAAAATCGAGCGTGAGCTGCACCACTTCTCCCGCCGTAAAACGCGCCCGGCGCACGTCGCTCGAGATGCGGTTAATGCAGTAGAGGCAGTCGTAGATGCAGTAGTTCGTGAGCAGGATCTTCAGCAACGAAACGCAGCGACCATCGGGCGTGTAGCTGTGACAAATCCCGGAGCCGGTGGTCGAGCCAAGCCCACCCGCGCGCGAGTTCCGCTTCGTGGTTCCGCTGCTCGCGCACGATGCGTCGTACTTGGCAGCGTCAGCGAGAATCGCCAGTTTGGTCGGGAGCTCCATCGCCTACGAATTTACGGCTGCTTCCCGACGAAAGATGCTCATGTTCGTTTGAACTTAGCACAACTTGATCATGCCTGAGCTCACCACGCCACGCCTCCATCTTCGCAGCTTTCAAGACGACGACCTCGATGCTTTCGCAATCCTCACGGCGAACCCCGACTTTATGCGTTTTTCAGGCGGCGGCGGACTCGATCGCGAGCGCACGGCGGCGCTGCTCGAACGCGTGATGGTGCGAACACGCATTGGGTTACCCGCGCTCTTCGCGGTCTTTGACCGCGCGGAAGCGAAGCTGATCGGCTACTGCGGTTTTCTTCCGCAGACGGTCGATGGAGTGGAAGAACTAGAGATTGGTTACCGGCTTCATCCGAACTGGTGGGGTCGCGGACTCGCGACGGAAGCGGCGACCGCTGTGCGGGACTACGCGTTTGGCGAGCTTGGCCGTGAGCGCGTCATCTCACTCATTCACGTCGACAACACCGCTTCGCGGCGGGTGGTGGAAAAGCTTGGGATGCGCCTTGAGAAGCACACCGACTTCAAAGGCTTTCCGACCGCTGTGTTCGCTCTGACGCGGGGGGATTGCGCGCAGCGGCCGAGTGCCGCGCGATGAACTCGTCGGCCAGCCGCATGTAGGCTCGCGCGCCGGTTCCATTCGCGTCGTATTCGAAGATTGATTGCCCGAAGCTCGGCGCTTCGCTCAAGCGCACGGTGCGCGGGATGACCGTCTCGTAAACGCGTTCGCTGAAATGCTGGCGGACTTCGGCGACAACCTGCCCGCTGAGGTTCGTGCGACCGTCGAACATCGTCATGACGATGCCGCCGATCTCGACGTGATCATTCGCTCCCGAGTCGCGGATTTGTTCGATCACGCGGACGATCTTGACCAGCCCTTCGAGGGCGAAAAATTCGCACTGGATCGGGGTGAGCAATTCATCCGCCGCGGCGAGCGCGTTCGTCATCAGAATGCCGAGTGACGGCGGGCAATCGAGCAGGACGAAATCGAACGTGTCGTCCTCGCGAAACGGCCGCAGCGTTTCCGCGAGCCGGGTGAGATGATTTTGCATCCGCGCGATCTCGATCTCCGCGCCGGCAAGGTCGAGATCCGCCGGAATCATGAAGAGCCCGTCGATGCGCGTGGGCAGGACTTTCTCTGCGATCGTGGCGCCGCCGAGCAGCACGTCGTAAAGGCTTTCGCCTTCCAGTTCCTGCATGCCTAACGAGCTCGTGGCGTTCGCCTGCGGATCGAGATCGAGCAACAACACGCGTTGCCCTTTCTTGGCCAGCGCGCAGCTCAGATTGACCGCGGTCGTCGTCTTCCCGACACCGCCCTTTTGATTCGCTACCGCGACGATCTTCATGAGCGCGGGACGATCAGCGTGCGCAACTCAAAGGTGTGGCGACCGTCCTCTTCGGCCCAGCAAAGGTGATCCGGATCCGGGAGCATTTCAGTCACGTCCAGTTCGCCAGCCTTGTTCAGCCAACGCTGAAAAATCTCGATCGAAAGATAGCTCTCGAAATCGATAAAGACTGGTTTTGTATCCTTGTCGCGGCCTTCCGCACCGCTGCGTCGCAAGGCCTGTTCAGTTGGTCGGATGTAGACGAAGCGCGGCAGCTCGCGTGCAGCGCGCAATTCCTCGGTTGCGACGATGTGCGCTTTGGAGACGCCCGTTTCTCGCGCCGACCGCATCTCCTCGACTGTCACCGTCCAGGAACGCCGTTGCACAATTGCGTTGCCACAGCGCAGCCGCGGCGTGTGGGGCGCGCGCGTGAAATTGAAGGGATGGAAACCGAGCGGGATCAACCATGAGCGAGCAAATGAGCCGAGGAACTGGTGCGAGCCGCGTCGGCGCAAGCAGACATCGCCGCTCGTTTCGTCGACATACACTTCCGCGTCGACGGGCGCGACAGTTTGCCAGCGCGGGTCCCCTCGTTCCGGCGCAACGAAGAAGGTTTGTTGCGGCAGCCCATCGAAGATCCGCACCGCGGTGTGAGAAGTGAAATCCGCGGCGAAAAACCCGAAGTGGAAGTTTGGCTGTCCGTGCGTGGTGCTGGCGAGCGCGCTCGTGAATCTCTCCGCATCCGGACAGTTCCAGTAGAAGCAATGATGGAGCATCGCGACCGGCGGATGGAGTTCGCTCACGATCCACTCGAACTCGCCCCGCGCGATCGCTTCCGGCGAGCTCGCGGAGATCTGCAGATCTGCTGACGGATAGGTGTATTCGTCGAAGCGGGGGAACTCGAAAACCCGCCGCACGAAATGGCAATCCTCAGCCGTTAGCTGCAGCTCACCGAGATGCGCGCGTTCGCCGATCTGCTCGTGGAACGCACGCTTCACTTCCTGGAAAGCCATGACGGCGAGCGCGACGATTCCGTGATGCTGAAGCGACATCTTCTGCTCGGCGCAATGTTTGAGGAACAGCGGCAGGGCGATCGCTCCACTGTCGACCGGTGCAGTGTCCAATAAGCGGCGCAAACCGGCCGCGACGCGGCTTGCGACAAAGGCGTAGGTGTCGCGCCAAAGATCAACCCATGGCTCGATGTCGCGCGCGAGTGGCTCAGTCAGGTCGCTCGAGATGCGCAAAGCGTCGCGGCGGGAGACTTCTTCGCCGATCGGATTCGTTGCGGCGTAGAGGAAGCGCTGCGAGTCCTTGCGTTCGTAGCCGAGCTTCGCGAGCCGGTCATGGACTTCAGCGATAATTTCACTGCGTCGCTCCGGGTCGGACTCGTCACCCAAAGTCGCGCATAGTTCAGAAAGCGGCTCGAGATTCGCGAGCCAGCGGCTGCGGACCGGCGTGTCCCGCCAACGGCGAATATCCTGGAGGATGATCCGCACGGGATCGGGCGCGAGCGCAGGCACTTCGACCTCCCAAGAAATGGCGCCGGTCGCGGCGAGTTGATCGAGAAGAGCGAAATCGTCGGTCAGTTCGAAAGCCGGCGTCGCGCCGTTGCATCTCACGAAAATGGCGGCCGTTTGAACGTCGAAACGCAGGGCTTCAGTCGGGTGGTTCGGATGCGGGCGTGGCGCCAATTCGGGACGAACCTCCAAGTCACAATTCATCGCGGCGGCGATGGCGTGCGCCGTCCATCGCTCGAGGTAAACTTGCGAGATGCGCTCGGAGCTTCGAATCGAAAACGGCGATTCCTCCGCCGAAGCATTTTCGATGGATCCCCATGCGGACGGACCGAACGCGCTGAAGGTATCGTTCTTTGCGCAGACGCGCTGAAGATAGAGGAAGACGTGACGTTCGCGCTCGCCCCCTTTCGCGTTGCGTCGCGGCAGGACCCCGCCGGCTTCGCGATCGCGTAAGAGGCCGCGCAACTCCTGCGCGCCCGCGCCCGCGAACACAAGATAAGCGGGAAGAACGAGCTGGGCGCTGCGGAAAAGCTCGCGGCGCGCAGATTCGAATTCGACGTCGAAGATCTCCGTGAGATGCGCCTCTGCTGCGGCTACCTCTGCCGCGGCGCGACTGTATGCTTCGAGACGGAGATCACTTTGCGCGGCGGTCGGGGGAGCAACGTTCGTCCGGAGCGCCTTTCGCCACCGTTGGAAAACCTCTTCCGACAATCCGTGTCCGCGGAAACGCAGGAGTTCCTCTACCGCGCGCCTTCGCTCGGAAAGCTCACGCTCACAAGCGAGTAACGCGCGTGCCGCCTCCGAGCTGCCGCGAGTCGCCAGACGATCGAGGTGTTCAAACCCGCAGCCCGCCGCGCGAATAACGAAGAGCGGCGCGAGGGCGTATTCAGACACGCCTCAGAAAAACTGAAGGCGTGCGAGTTACAAGCGAAAGTCGCGTGAAGAACGCGCTTCGCTAGTTGTTCATCAACGGAAGGCGAATCGTGAAAGTCGTTCCGACGTCGGGCGTGCTGTCGACTTTGATCGAGCCGCTGTGATCTTCGACGACCTTTTTTGTGATGTAGAGGCCGAGGCCGGTCCCGCTTTTTCCCTGCTTGGTGGTGAAGTATGGCTCGAAGATTTTCGGAATCTGCGCGGGCGTCATGCCCAACCCGGTATCCTGGATGCGGATGTCGACGTAGAAATCCTTCCGAATGCAGCTCACGGTCACCATGCCCTTCGTTTCGGAAGCGGCTTGGATGGCGTTGACGATCACGTTCTGGATCGCTCGCTTAATCTGAAGCGCGTCACCGAGCACCGTGCACGCTTCTTCGGAGTCGCTGATCAATTCGACGCCGTGTTGCGCGGCGATTGAATTGGAGCCCTTGAGCACCTCATTTACCGTGTCACAAACCGAAATCGGCTGATGCGGAGCAGCTTCAACACTGCCGTAGCTCTGCCACATCGTGAGCAGCTCGCGACACAGACGGACGTTCTGCTCGATGATGTTTAGCTCCTTCGCGGACGTGCCGGTGGTGCCTTTTTCAGCCTCGGACTGCTCGAGCTTCTTCGCGAGGAGCTGCACGTAACCCCAGACGATGGTGAGCGGATTGCCGAGATCGTGGACGAACTCGGCCGATGCCTGACCCAGCGACGCGAGCCGTTCTTTTTGCGCCAGCTCCTTCAGGAGGCGGTTATTCAACTCGCGAATCTCGGCCGCGGCTTGCTCGCCCGTACGATGGACGCGGGTGCGCTCAACATTGCGACTGATGACGTCGCGCATTTCGTGCGCGTCGAAAGGCTTGTTGATGTAATCATTCGCACCAAGACGCAATGCTTCCTGCGCCGTTTCGAGCGCACCGAAGCCAGTGAGCATGATCACCGCAACGTGCGGATCGATCTCGCGGATCCGACGCAATCCATCAATGCCGTTCGTTCCCGGCATACGGATGTCGGTGATGACCGCATCCGGATGCTTCTCGCGCAGAAGACGAATGCCGGCGTCAACCGAATCAGCCGTGTGAACCTGGTAGTTCGGCTTGAGCAGCATGCGCAGGCTTTCGCGCGGCCCCATCTCATCGTCGATGACGAGGACCTGCGGCAAATCGGGACTAAGAGTCATAGGGAAACGGCAGCGGTGCTGAAGCTAAGCGCGTGCCGTCACGCGCGCTAAAACCAACTTTCCGAGGGGACTCCATCCGGGTGCGGTAACGAGGCACAACAAACAAGCCGAAGCCAAAGTTGCAACTTGTGAATGCCACTTGCGATGCGGCATATACAAAAAGACACAGTTTACGTAAACAACTGTTTCCGCGGGTAAGTTCCTGCGAGTAACGAATTTCTCCATGCGCAAACGAAACCGTGTTGTGATTTCAGGGATGGGAGTACTTGCTCCAAACGGCACCGGCTTGCCCGCGTTTTGGAAGTCCCTCCTCAACGGGAAGAGCGGAATCGGGGCGATCACGCTCTTCGACGCAACGCACTTCCGCAGCCGGATCGCGGGCGAGGTAAAGAACTTCGATCCGCTGGATTATATCGCGCCGGAGCTGAAACCGCGGAGGATGGCACGGCACACGCAGCTCGCCTACGCCGCAAGCATGATGGCACTGACCGATGCGGGAATGGATCTACAGAACCTCGAACTGCCGAGCCCTACACCGGTGATCATCGGAGTGAGCACGAGTGCGCTCGATGTGATCGAACGCGTCTTTCAGGACGTAAACAACAATCAGCCGAACAAGGTTTCGCCTGCCGCGCTCGGCGCTTCTCAACCACAGGCTTCGGCAAACCTGATCGCAGACCGGATCGGCGTCTGCGCAAATGCGACCACGGTTTCATCGGCCTGCCCGTCAGGACTTGATGCGATCGCGGATGCTGTAGATATGATTGCGCATGGCGATGCGGAAATCGCAATTGCCGGTGGCGCCGACGCGCCGATCACACCACTGGCCATGGCAAGCTTCACCGCGACCGGCATGAGTTCGTTTCGAAATGACGAACCAGAAACAGCCAGCCGGCCGTTCGACCTCACGCGCGACTCCGGGGTGATCTCCGAAGGAGCCGGCGTGTTCGTGCTCGAAGATCTCGACCGCGCCATTGCGCGTGGCGCGAAGCCGTACATCGAAGTAACCGGGTACGCGAAGCAGCGGGATTTAAGTCCAGACCAGCCGGCGTCAGGGCTCGAGACATCGATGAAAATGGCGATGGCGAACGCAGGCCGCAGCGTCGAAGGCATCGATTACATCTCGGCCTATGGTCCCGGTCATCCCATTCTCGACGCGGTCGAAATGGACATCATCAAACGCGTCTTCGGTCCCCGTGCCTATCGCGTTCCGGTCAGCTCTATCAAAGCAGTCACCGGCAATCCCCTTGCGGCTGGCGGCCCCTTCCAAGTGATCGCCTGCGCTCTGTCGATTCGGAATCAGGTGATCGTGCCGACCTCAAACTACGAGACGGCCGACCCGCGTTGCGATTTGGACGTAGTGCCAAATCGCCCGCGCCGCGCAAACGTAGGTTGCGTGTTGGTCAACGTCCGTGGACTCGGAGGAAGTGCGAGCACGATGGTGCTTGATCGGATCGCAGCGTGATGAAGGCCTCGGCAGTTCCCTATTTTGCGGCGCTCGCTCTTGAGCTGGCGCTTGCGCTCGCGGTTTTTCAAGCGCATCCGAGTCGGCGCGCGAATCAATGCTTCCTTGTGCTGTCCGTGGTCATTGCGGGCTGGCTAAGTTCGCTGCTGCTGGCGGTCACCAGCTCGTCTCCCGTGGTCGTTGTTCTCGCTATGCGCAGCGCTTCTGCCGCGGGCGTCATCTATCTCGCCACCGTTAATCTGCTGCGACTCTCCGTCCGCCATCCGCAAAGCAGCTGGCGTGAAATGTTTGGCAAGTCAAAAGCGTGGCTCGTCCTCACCGGACTCGTAATCGTACTTTGCCTGACGAAGTGGTTTCTCTCCGGCGCCAGAATGCCTGTCGCGGACGCGGCCAGCCGCGGCACTTCCGCGCCAATACCAGACTACGGGTTCGGCGGTAACGTCTTTTACGCTGCCATGGGGCTCGGGATTGTAGCCTTGCTTGTATCGTGCTACCGCGACCTGAAGCAAACAAAGGGAAGTACACAGGCCGAGGTCGCGTTCGTTTTCATGAGCGCCGTCGTGACGCTTGCTGTCACGCTCGGTATTCGCGAAGTCCTGAAGCCATTTATACCGCCAGAAAAACTGCTGTGGCTCGCTCCGTATCGCGTCATCTTGTTCAGCCTCATCGTTGCCTACGGAATTGCGACGCGGAAGATTCTCGAGGTTGGCTCGTTCCTGCGCCAGGCGATGTCCTATGTGGTTCTGACCGCGTATCTCACTGCGCTCTACCTTGTAATCTGGTGGGTCGCGTCAGCTGCGCTTGGGACAACGGTCGGCGACGCCCGTTCTGCGGCATCGTTGATCGCGGCCGTGGCCGTGGCGTTTGCGATGGCACCGGCAAAGGGTGTCTCGCAACGCCTGGCTGACCGTCTTCTCCCAGGCGCGCGTCGGCTCGACTTTCGCGCCACGATGCGGAAGGCAACCGCCATCCTGCAATCGGTTAGCACGCTCGATAATCTTCTCGAGCGTTTCGCAAACACGATCGGCGAAGCGGTGAACACCGATCGCATCATCATTCTACTGCCGAGCCGAGCCGGATACTTTCAGCGTTATCCCGTCACGCAGCAGAATGCGCGCGAGCGTGGGCTCGAGTTCGAGCGCGAGGAAGCGCTGGTGCAGCATCTCGAAGAGAACCCGGAACCGATCGTGCTCGATGAACTGCGCCGCGTCCGTCCGACGCAGCATCTCGATCGCATCGCCCGCCAGATGCAGCACCTCGGGATTGCCGTTGTGATGGGCATTTTCTCCCGGGACCACCTTGCCGGAATCATGCTCCTCGCGCCGCGGCTCTCGGGTCGGATCTACGGAACGGTGGAGCAAAACGCGCTGCAGGTTCTTTGCGGTCAGCTCGCGGTCGCGATCGAAAACGCGCAGCTCTTCACCGAAGTCCAGAACGCGAAAATCTACAACGAGACGCTGCTGCACAACATGACGACAGGTGTGATCGCGGCGAGCGCGGACGGCGTCATCACCGTCTTCAACAACGAGGCCGAGCAGATCACGCAACAACGCGCGGACGACTTGCTCGATCGGCCGATCGGCTTCCTTCCCACGCCACTGCGCGCGTTGCTCGAGGGAACGCTGCGCGCCAGTGATCGCCAGGAAGATCTCGAGCTCGTCCTCCAGGCGGAAGACGGCAACATTATCACCCGTGCGAGTAGTTCAGTTTTTCACGATCAGGATGGTCGCGTGCTCGGCGCGCTCGTTGTCTTGACCGACATCACGCATCTGAAACGACTCGAGCTCCAGGTGCGCCGGAGCGATCGTCTCGCGAGTCTAGGCACCCTGTCTGCCGGCATGGCGCACGAGATCAAGAATCCACTCGTCTCGATCAAAACTTTCGCGCAGCTCCTGCCGGAGCGTTATCAGGATTCCGATTTCCGCGACACCTTCTCGAGCCTCATCGGACACGAGATCGATCGCATCGATTCGCTCGTGAATCAGCTGTTGCGTTTCGCCCGTCCGGCCAAGCCGCTCTTGAAGCCGATGCACGTTCACGACGTGCTCGAAAAGTCGCTCATGCTCGTGGCGCATCGTCTTTATCAGAAAGACATCAAATTATCTCGTTCGTGGAATGCGGATGTGGATACGATCCGCGCCGATGCCGACCAGATGGAACAGGTCTTCCTCAATTTTTTCCTGAACGCGATGGATGCGATGAAGCAGGACGGCGAGTTAATCGTCGGCACTGAGATTCGTTCCGCCTCGGAGTGGGCTTCACCGCTCGACGGCAACAACGGATACACCAGCAGCGAGATCCTGCGCGTGACCGTGCGGGACAACGGCGAAGGCATAAAGAGCGAGCATCTCGCGCATGTCTTCGATCCGTTCTTCACCACGAAAGATTACGGCACCGGCCTTGGTCTTTCCGTCGTGCACGGCATCATTCAGGAACACGGCGGCCAGATCGAAGTGGAAAGCGAGCTGGCTAAAGGAACTTCCTTTCACATTTTGCTTCCGCTCGTCCGTTTCGTCGAGGAGGTTGCGGCAGCATGAATACTGCACCGGTCTGCATCTTGTATACGCAGGATGCCGACCTGGTGCGGAGAATAAAGGCCTTTCTCCGCGTTACCGCGCAGGTGCGACACGTCGCGGAAGCTGATCGGCTTGATGCGGTTCTTCAGCAAGCCAGCCCGGCGCTTCTGCTCATGGATTTGCGTGCACGCGATGCGCGCGATCTGCTCGACCAGGTGCAAAAGGAATGGCCGGAGATTTTAATCACCGCCCTCGGCACGGCGCGCTCGGAACCATTGCGCGAAGCGGATGAAGCCGGCATCTACGCCGCGGAAGATTTGCAGCTTGATCGCCGGCGTTTTCAAGCGCTGGTCACGCGCGGCTTCGATCATTTGCGTTTGATGCAAGAGAACCGGGAGCTGCGCGATCAATCCAGTTTGGTGCCTGTCGTCGAACCACCGCGTCGTCTGGAAGTAACAGCGGAACGCCCCGCGCCGTCATTGCCGTTGCTGCGTTTTCCTCGTGTCTTTCGTCGCTTCGACAATGTGGAAGCGTTGCTTGCCAGCGTGGTTGAAGGCGTGGCTGACGCGGCCAGTGTCACGCGCG
>JALZAD010000381.1 GCA_030948555.1 Verrucomicrobiota bacterium
CGTGAATGATCGAAGTAGCGGATTCGCTGGCGTATTTCCGCACGCGTTTCCAGACGCTCATCACGTCGCCGCAAGTGGTATCGACGATCTGACAGCCCCGTTCCTTGATCTTCTGCATGGTCGCGACCTCGCTCCCGAACGCGGGCACGATCACCACGTCGCCAGGCAGCAGATCATCGATCTCTGCTTCCTTCGATGTGCCCATCAGGTTCCTGATGCCTAACGAGCGGATCTGCTCGTTCACCTCCGGGTTATGAATGATCTCGCCGAGGATAAAGAGGCGGCGCTGCTTGAAAACCTGACCCGCGGCGTAGGCGAGGTCGATGGCGCGCTCGACGCCGTAGCAAAAGCCGAACTGCTTCGCGAGCCGGACTGTGACATCGCCGATCGTAATCAGGCCGCCGTTGCGCCGCACCGCGTCGACGATGTCGCTGCGATAATGCGCCTCGACCTGCTCCTGCACGGCGGTCATGACCTCCGGGGTACGGAGGTTCACTTTCTCGCGCGCCGTCGTGCCGCTGGAGATCAGGTTCGTGGTCACGTCGGACTATGCGGTAAAGACCGCCTCTGCGCCAGTCTCGGCGCGACGAGCAGAAGCTCGCCCGCGATTCGTTAGGCGTGCACTAGTCGACGAGCAGAGGTCCGCTCGGCGACTGGAAGGCTTTGTCGGAAATCGAGACGCTCATCGGCGGATCAGGCGTCTTCGAGTCGTCGACGCGCTGCACTTGTTTGCCGAAGGTGCCGTCTTCCGGCTGCGTCTCAGCGATGTTCACCGACGTGCCGCTGCGCACCAGTGCGTAGAACTTCGCCGCCGCTTCACCCTTCAAACGAATGCACCCGTGGCTGCGCGGTCCGACATGCACGAAGCCCTGATGGAATCCGTAGGACGGGCTGAACTCGCACCAGTAACCCATCGGATAACCGACGTACCGGCCGGATATATTCTTGCCGGCTTCGGCCGGAATGATTTTATCGCCCTGCACGCGAAACCCATACGAGCCGGAGCGCTTGTGTTCCTGCTTCGAGTAGATGTGGAAGGTGCCCTTCGGCGTCGGCTTGGCCGGAATGCCGACCGTGCAAGCAACTGCCATGAGGCAGCGATCGCCTTCCATGACGTAGACGTTTTGCCGTGCGAGCGACACTTTCACCCGGACGTCGCTCGGGTTGTGAGGACGATGCGCGACAATGTGATAGGGGCCGCCGGCGGAACCGGAGCCGGGCGTGCCGCAGCTCGTGAGGAGCAACGTTGCCGGAAGAATGGCAAGGAGAAGGACTCGGGAAAGAAGACGCATAGGTGCGCTAGTTACGATGCGATGCGGCGTTGTTGTCAACCGGCAGCCGCTTGGGTGGTGGCGGCGCGGCGCAGCTTTTCTTCCGCGGCGCGTGCGAGGCGCACTTCAAACCAGGTCGATTCGTTTGCGTAATCCGGGTAGCTCTCGCGCGGCGCTGCCATCGGGCGATACCGCCAATGCTTGTACATCCACAGCCACGGCGCGGGATGCCGCCGCAACGCTGGCTCGAGCGAATCCCAGCACGCCTGCGCAATCTCCTGATCGGTCGCGCTCTCATCGAACTCCAAAGGCGGCCGCAGGACCACACGATAGCGTCCGTCCGGCAGAGGCTCGCAATAGGTCGGGACGATCGGCGCGCCGCTCCGCCGATGCAGAAAGGCATGGCCGAAGGTCATCGAAGTGAGCAGCCCGAGGCAGCGAACGGGGACGCTCGGGAGGTTCGGCGGAATGGTGAGGTCGACGGCGAGACCGACACTGCGTCCCGTGCGCAGCGCTTTGAACAAGCGCACGAGAGCGCGTTCGCGCCGCACCGTCTGATGCCCGGAATGTTCGCGCAGCGATTCGAAAATCGAGCCGAGCAGCTTGTTCTTAAAGTCCTGCGTGATCAGGGTCGACTCGAGCCCGCAATGACCGAATGCAACGGCGACTAATTCAAACCCGCCATAGTGCAGGCAGCAGAAGATGACGGGACGATCGCCCTGCTCGCGTTTGAATCGATCGAGCTCTGCGAGGTCGAAGATCTCCCGAACGTTTTCGCCCTTCAAACCCGGGCTCCAAAAGAGATCGGCCTGCGCGCGAGCGAAATGCTGGTACGACTGGCGAACAAGTGCGCGCCGTCGCGCGATCGGCATCTCAGGGAACACCGCTCGCAGATTGCTCAGCGCAACGCGGCGACCGGAAAGATGAAGGTAAGCCGCAGCCGCGCCGCAGAAATTGGCCAGCGCCAGAGCCACCGAGCGTGGGAAAAGCGGAATCGTGAACGCGACCGCGCGCACGCCCAGCCATTCGCCGCGATAACGGAGACGCTTCGCGAGACTGATGGAGTGACGCGCAGACATCAGGCGGGCTCGACCGCTTGCGGCAAACGGCTGCGATCAAGCTTCTCGTATTGCGGCCGGGACGCGATCTGCTCGAACGCCGGTGATTCCTGCGAGTAGAACGGGTAGGACTTCGCGGCGTTCTCCGGCTTGTAGCGCCAGTGCTTATACATCCAGAGCCAGGGCGCGGGATTTTGCCTAACGACTGGTTCAAAAGCATCCCAGCAAGCCTGCGCGATCTCCTGGTGCGTCGCGATTGCGCTCAGCGCAATCCGGTCCTGCACGACCCCGCGATACCGGCCATCCGGCAGCGGCTCGCAGTAGGCCGGAATCAACGGCACCTCCGTGCGATCCTCGAGCCAGGCGTGCGCGACGGTGACGATGGTCTTCAACCC
This sequence comes from Verrucomicrobiota bacterium, assembly GCA_030948555.1. Taxonomy (GTDB): domain Bacteria; phylum Verrucomicrobiota; class Verrucomicrobiia; order Chthoniobacterales; family UBA10450; genus JACCTI01. Next base: position 2,725 of record JALZAD010000381.1, read on the forward strand.
GAAGCACTCGATCACGACTGTGGGATGATGCGGCGGCAGCGTGGTGTCGACGAGTAATGCGACTCGACCTTTGCGTCGCAGAGTTTTGTAAAGCCGAATAATCGCGCCATCGCGCGGCACGGTCGTATGGCCGGATTGCTCGCGCAGTCGCGTGAAAAACGCGCCAAGTAGCGGGTTTTTGAAATCCTCCGTTGCGATCGCAGACGTCAAACCAAGCCAGCCGTAGGCGAGGCTGAGCCATTCGAAATTGCCGTAGTGAAACACGGCGAAGATGCAGCTCGCGTCTGGAGCGATTTGCTCGCGCAAGCGCGCGACGTTTTCCAGATCGATGTAATCGCGAAAGTTCTCGCGCGTCAGGCGCGGGCTCCACATGAGGTCGAGCATCGTCCGGACAAAATGCTGGTACGATTCGCGCGCGATCTTATCGCGTTCCATCGCCGAAAAGGTGTCGCCGAAGGCCGCTTCTAAATTAGCCAGCGCCACCTTTCGACCACGCGTATCCAGCGTCGCGGCGAGTGAGCCGATCGCGCCGCCGAGCCGGTGACACGCATTGCGCGAGAGCAGCGGCACCATCTTCACGAGCGTGACAAGGCCGAGCCACTCGAGGCGATAGCGGAGTCGCTTCCAGAGGCGCTTCACGCGCGCAGCTTAGCAATCTTCTCGACCGCTGCGAGCGCGCCGCCGAAGTTGAGCGCAGTGAAGCGCGCGGTTGTGCTCGTAAGCGGTGGTTTGGATTCTGCGGTCACGCTCGCCATCTGCGTGGCGGACGGGAACGAGGCGCATGCCCTTTCGTTTCGCTATGGCCAACGTCATGCGGTCGAAATCGAGTCGGCCAAACGCGTCGCGAACACGCTCGGCGCGGTGGAACATCGCTTTGCCGAGATCGACCTGCGCGTCTTCGGCGGCTCCGCGTTAACCGACGACATCGCCGTCCCGCAGGAGCGCGCGGAAACGGAGATTGGGCATGGCTACGGAATACCGGTCACGTATGTCCCGGCGCGAAATACCATCTTCCTTTCCTATGCGCTGGCCTACGCGGAGGTGATCGGGGCGGCCGACATTTTCATTGGCGTAAACTCGGTCGACTACAGCGACTATCCGGATTGCCGCGGCGAATTTCTGCGCGCCTTCGAGGAGATGGCGTCGCTCGCCACCAAGGTGGGCGTGGAGGGAACGCGCATCCGGATCAACGCGCCGCTCCTGCAGGTCACGAAAGCGGAAATCATCCGCAAGGGAGTCTCGTTAGGCGTGGATTTCTCGATCACGCACAGCTGCTACGATCCGGCGCCGGATGGCATATCGTGCGGCCGCTGCGACTCCTGCCTGCTGCGGCTGAAAGGATTTCGCGAGGCCGGTCTGACCGATCCGATTCGTTACGCGACGTGGTGAAACGGCTGCAGCGCATCTTTGAGCTGACGGTAGCGGAGCAACGCGCGATCATCGTGTTGCTCGTGATCTATTTGCTCTACATGAGCGTCGCGGCGCATCGCAGCACGGCGCCCCATCGCGTTTCGCCTAACGAGACTCAGCCTTCGCCAAGTCCGGGAATCCTGCCGTAGCCCACGAAGTCGGGCGTGCGGCCGTTGGTCGCTGCACGGCCAGGCCGGGAGACGCGAAAGTCGAATACGCTCACCCCATAGCGCGACTCGTCGTGATACGTTCGCCCGTCGCTCGCGCCGACCATGATTTTGCGGCCGGTGCCCTTCTCTTTGCCGAGGTAAATCATCGCGTGCGTGATCGGTGGATCGCGGTCGATGTCATAGGTGCCGCTCCAAAAGAGGAGGTCGCCCGGCTTCAGATTCGCCAATTCAAAGCTGTCGTCACTCTTGCTCACCACGGCCTCGAATTTGCCCGATTTCCGCACCCAAACGTACTGCGCGCTCGAATCGCGCGGGACATCGTTGATGCCGTTTTGCCGGAGGAGGTAGTAGACGAACCCGGAGCAATCCAAGCCGCCCGTGGCCGGATCGGCTGAGCCATATTTGTAGGTGAGATTGCGCGAGGCGAGATCGAGCGCGCCTTCGATCAACTTGCGCACTCGCTCCGGATATTCGTTGAAGCCGGCGATTTCGTTCGGCGCAATCGAGACGCCGCTGTTCCGCTGCTTCTTCTCCTCGTTAGGCGACGCGCTTGGAGTCGCCGATGGCGTCGCGCTCGGCGTCGGAGTCTCCGATGCTGACGCGCTGGGCGATGGGCTTGGGCTCGGTGAACTCTTCTTCTTCTTCGATGGCTTGGGCGAGCTGGATGGTGAAGGCGAGGCAGATTTCTTCGGCTTTGGCGTCGCATCCTCTTCCGCTTCCGCTTTCGGCGAATGCTTCGGTGATGGCGACGGGCTCGGCGACTCCGACGGCGAAGGGCTCGGGGTCGCCTTTTTCTTGGGCGAGGCAGACGGTGATGGCGTCGCTTTTGACGTGCCCGAGCTTCGCTTCTTCTTCGGCGCGGGCGTCGGCTCGAAGATGCGCTTGATCTTCGTGCCTAACGAGTCCTCCTCCGCCCGCACCGGAAGCGGCGCGATAACGGCAAAACCCATCCACATCATCAAACACCCCAGCGGTGTCATCCCGAGCCGGCGAAGACGGCGAGGGACCTCACACAGGGCGCTTGGCTTACGACTGCGTGATGAACATCCACGCACCCTGTGCGAGGTCCTTCGGCGCGCTGCGCCAGCCTCAGGATGACGCGCCGGCGGAAGATTCGGCATTCTACTTCGCCAGTTCCCGCAGGACGGCTTTGTTCAAGCGAATTCCGGCCTCGAAGTTCTCCAGCGGGAAGTTCTCGTTAGGCGAATGCGCGCGGCAATCCGCGAGTGCGAGTCCGATCAGCAACGTCTCCGCGCCAAGAATGGTGCGGAATTGCGACGTGATCGGAATGCTTCCGCCCTCGCGGATGAGCGCGGGTTCTTTGCCGTCGAAAGCTTCGCGCAACGCGCGTTGGGCGGCCTGTCCAACTCCGGAATGCGGGTCCGTTAAATACCAAGGGCCGCTATGACCGTCGGTGTTCTCC
>JALZAD010000031.1 GCA_030948555.1 Verrucomicrobiota bacterium
CTTCCCGATAGTTCGCGCCGGTCGTCGTTCCAGACCGCAGTAGCTGCTTTCCAAGCACCTGCGCTTCCGCCGTTTTCTGAAGGGCCGAAAACATCCGGACTATCGCAAGTGCGAACGGTTCAGTTCGCTCGCGCAAATCAGTTTCATCTTTCTTCCGTGTTACTTCATGCGGCAAGCGACGCCGGCTGCGCTCGAGTTCACGAAACATTTCTTCCGCGAAGGCAAGCCGGTGGCGGCGATCTGTCATGGGCTGTGGGTCTTAATCGATGCGGGCGTGGTGCGCGGGCGGAAGCTGACCTTTTGGCCGGCCATTCAGACGGATGTGAAGCACGCGGGCGGGAACTGGGTGGACGAAGAAGTGGTGGTGGACAATGGGCTGCTGACGAGTCGCAAGACGGACGACATCCCGGCGTTAAATCGCAAGATGATTGAGGAGATAAGCGAATGGGTCACCCGAAACAGAAGGCGAGCGCGACGTAGCTGTTTTGGGGAGCAGAGGGCCAAGCGACCGCGCTCTGCGATGGTGCCGCGGCTGCCTGTTTGCGAAAAGCTCTCGCTATCCCGCATGCGCGCTGGTATTCCCACGAGCACATGAACCGCAACATCTTCTACATCATTGGCGTCATTGTCGTTATTATCGTTGTGCTGAAGGTGCTGGGGCTGTTTTAGGCCTGCGGCTGGCGCCTAATTCGGCAGCCAACAGAGCGAGGCGCTAAATCAATGCGAACAGCTCGCGGTCGCCTGATCGCGAGGAAGTTCGTCGTTGCAGACAGGCTTTTCGGTTAGACGATGCCGCAACCCCCGAGCTCGGCGTGCGAGCGGACATAGCGCGTCCAACCGTGCGTCTCACTGCTTCGCTTACGTCGCGCGGTACGACTAAAAAGCTGCCTTTGACGACAACGACACTAGGGCCACGGCACAAGCGATGCCTCGGAGCGTCTGAGAAACCGCCACTAAAAATGGCTAAGATCTCGCACGACTGACAAAGCTCGTGGGACATCAACCGCGTTGCGATCGAGGTTCTGTCATCCTGAATGAGCCAGCCGTAATACCGGAAGTAAGCTCCGATTCCTGACGCGCGTAGTTCTTCGGGCCCGGTATTCGCAAGCCAATCGGGTATCGGCGGTCTTACTGCACGGCAGGGAACCGAAGGTGGGGAGATGCACGAATCAGTCGTTAGGCGATAACGACGGCGCGCGGCCAGACCGGCTCCGGGTGAATAGTTCAGGCGATCGCACGACCAACACATCAGAATATGAAGAAACTCACAACTTTAGTGATCAGCTGTTCGCTGATGCTGGCGGGCGCTGCAATTGCGCAACAGCCGGAGGAGCAGTCAAGTCCAGGAGCAACCGCTGCTGAAAAAGGCAAGGGCCAGGCCGGCGAAGCCAAGCCCGAGCGAAAGCCAAAAGCGGAAGCCAGGCCTGAGGCGAACCCCGCCGTCCGTCCGGAAGTGAACGCCGTGGAGCATCAGGCTCCTGCTGCAGAACAGCACGGCGCGAAGCACGCCACGGAGGCGCCCAAGCAGGAGAAGGCTGAAGCAACGCCAAAGGTAGCGGTCCCGACCCCGTCAGCCGCGATGACACCTGCGAGCCGGCCGGTGGCAACTGCGACCCCAGCTGTGAAGTCGCAAGCGGAGCAGCATGAGAAAGAGGCGAAAGCGCCAGCAGCGGCTGCGTCGGCTACTCCTCTCGCGACCGCGACTCCAGCAGGGAGGGCGAGTGTAACTCCAGCGATGAAGGCAACGCCTAGTCCCAGTTCGACAGCGAGCGCAGCTCCCAGCGCGACGGCAACTGCAACTGCGATGGCATCGCCGGTGAAGGCGCCAAGTGCGACTCCATCGGCAACAGCGACGGCTACGCCAAGTGCGAGTGCGACCGCCTCGCCTAGCACTACCCCAGCAGCGTCCGCGTCCCCTTCACCATCCGCGACTCCTGGGGACATGACCTCGGCTTCAGTCGCGCCGCTTCCTACCCCGAAGCCGAACACCGCGGCCGCGACGAAGAAGCCTGATGTGCAGAAGGTGCAGGAGATAAAGACGGAACACGCAAACTTTACTGCGCAGCCGAACCCGCAGGTAGCTCCCCCAATTACCTTCAATCCTAACTATCGACTGGAAGGAAGCGATCGCTGGCAGGGACGACAATACGAAGTATTCCGCTCCTATCGGCCAGAACGGCACGACGAAGGTTATTATCGTTCGCACTACAGCCGGGTAGAACTAATCAGTGGCGGCTACTACTACGAGCATAATAACTACTGGTATCCCGCCTGGGGTTACAGTCCGCACAACGAGTATTACGCCTACGATGCTCCCATCTATGTGGGCCATCGCGGCGACCGCCTGGATCACGTGATCGCCGATGTGCAGGCCGTGCTCAAGGACATGGGCTACTACACGGGCCAAGTCGATGGACTGCTCGGGCCGTTAACGCGGAAGGCGCTGATTGGCTACCAGGACGATTCCGGGTTGGCGACGACGGCAACGATCGACGAGCCGACGCTGGATTCTCTGAACATGAACCGATAAGGTAAGCGATAAAACTAATTAAAGAAGCCGCCGGGGCAGAAATGCTTCGGCGGCTTTTTGTTTGTTTTCTGCCGACACATCGACGGACGAATTCCTAGCCGTTTGCGTTCGTCGCAGCTCGCGACGCTGTCGCGTGTAGTGAACACGTGATGTGAAGCAGTGATCTCACAACGCTGACGCGGGGTTGGTCCTCGATGGGCGGTCCGACCTACGCTCACTCTGAGTAACTCGGCAGTCCGACAGCCGAAAGCGGCGGCGCCAGGTTCATGACAGCCCTTCTGGCAGCGGATCATTCCGCCGACGGCGCGTCGACGGAGGGCGACACACCAGTGTTCTACGGCGATGAGACGCATGGACGCGTTTGCTGTGCACGACGCGAAGAGTTCTTGCCGGGACGGTCCGCAGTTGCTAGTTCCGCGCTATGAAGAAGACATTCCTCGCCTTGCTTGCCGCGACTGCCTGCGTCGGCTCATTGCTCGCCCAGAGTTCACCAGCACCGGCGGCAGCCGGTTCGTTGACGAAAGAAGAACGCGATCGTGCGGTTAGTTACATGAAGGAGACGGAGAAGAACTTCCTCGCCGCGATCGATGGCGTGAGTGACGCGGAATGGAAGTTCAAGGCTGCGCCGGAGCGCTGGTCGATCGCAGAAACGGCGGAGCACATCGCGACCGCGGAGGATTTCATCTGGGCTCGCGTGGAGGAAATGATGAAAGCGCCGGCTAACCCGGAGAGGCGCGCGGAGACGGATGGAAAAGACAAGCTCATCTTCGACAAGATCCCGGACCGCTCGCGTAAAGCGCAGGCGCCGGAGCCGCTGAAGCCGACGGGTAAATTCGCGACGCGTGAAGAGCTGGTGAAACACTTCAAGGAAGTGCGAGCGAAGGAGATTGCGTTCCTCGAGCAGACAAAGGAGGACCTGCGCAGCCACATTGCCGACAACCCGGCCTTGGATGCGATGGATGCCTATCAGTGGGTCATCTTCAATGGCGCCCATTCGAAGCGGCACACGGCGCAGATCGAGGAAGTGAAGGCGGACGCGAACTATCCAAAGAGCTAGGGCAAGCGCAGTTGTTTCGTTTCGCCGCCTGGACTGTTACCAGGCACACCTTTGTCCTGCATTCGCGGCTTACTGCCGTAGGTCGGTGAGAACCTGCATCGCTCTGTCGCGGTCTTCTTCGCCAACAAAGAGTGGCCGTGGAAAGTAACCCGCGATCACATTCGCGCTGAGCCCGCTGTCGCTCAATGCAGCTGCTAGCGCAGCGGTGAGACCTACCAGGTGAAGGGATGTGTGCAGCGCGATAGTCAGACGCGCGAAGGGCCCTTCGAATTCGGCGCCGATGGATTGCAGGTATCCGATAGGAGCAACAATGGTGACGCCCTCTTTCTCTCGGACTAACGCGACAAGCTCGTCTACGGCGACCGGCGCGGAGAGCGGAAGGGTGGCGAAACCGTAGCTGATCTTATCGCACTCGACTCCAATGGTCGGAGCACCACAGCGGAATCGACCGGCTCGGAGGCCTTTTGCACAAGCGCTACTGCGCCCGCAATACCTGAATGAAGGCTTCCTGCGGGATGTTGATCTTGCCGATGCTCTTCATCCGCTTCTTACCTTCCTTCTGCTTCTCGAGTAGCTTGCGCTTTCGCGTAATGTCGCCGCCGTAGCACTTAGCGGTGACGTCCTTGCGAAGCGCGGAAACGCTTTCGCGCGCGATGATCTTGCCGCCGATCGCGGCCTGAATAGCTACCTGGTAAAGCTGGCTCGGTATAACTTCTTTTAACTTAGAAGCTAACTGTCGGCCACGAGACTCAGCGCGTTCCCGGTGCACAATCGTAGAGAAGGCATCGACGGGCTCGCCGTTCACCAGAAGGTCTAGCTTAACTAGCTTCGCCGCGCGGTAGCCGGCGTGCTCGTAGTCCATCGAGCCGTAGCCGCGGGTGATGGACTTAATCTTATCGTTAAAGTCGACCAGGATTTCGTTCAGAGGCAGCTCGCAGTGCAGCATGACCCGGCGGGTGTCGAGCGTCTCGGTGTGGTCCATCGTGCCGCGCTTCTCCATGATGAGCTGGAGCAGGTCGCCAATGTTCTCGTTAGGGCAAAGGACGTAGGCCTTCACGATCGGCTCGCGGATTTCTTCGATGATGCTGGGATCGGGCAGGTGCGCGGGGTTGTCGACCAGAAGGGTTTCGCCACGGGTGGTCAGGATTTCGTAAACGACGCTGGGCGAGGTCGCGATGATGTCCATGTCGTACTCGCGACGGAGCCGTTCCTGGATGATCTCCATGTGGAGTAGTCCAAGGAAGCCGCAGCGGAAGCCGAAGCCCAGCGCGACGGAACTTTCCGGCTGGTAGATGAAGGCGGAGTCGTTCAGGCGCAGCTTGCCGATCGCGCTTTTCAGGTGCTCGAAGTCGGCGGTGTTGATCGGGTAGATGCCGCTGAAAACCATCGGATGGATTTCCTGAAAGCCGGGCAGGGGCTCCTTCGCGGGATTGCGCAGGTCGGTGATGGTGTCGCCGATCTTAATGTCGGCGGTAGTCTTGATGTTGGCGATGAAGTAACCGACGTCGCCCGCATTCAGCTTCGGCTGCGGAAACATTTTCGGCGTGAACAAGCCGACTTCCTTCACTTCGTGGCGCGAGTTGTTGTTCATCATCCGCACCTGCTGGTCGGCCTCGATGCTGCCGGACATCACTCGCACATAGGCGACCACGCCGCGGTAGACGTCGAACACGGAATCGAAGACGAGCGCGCGGAGCGTGTCGTCTTTCGGTGTGGTCGGCGGTGGAATGCGGGCCACCACGGCTTCGAGAATGTCGTCGATGCCGATGCCCATCTTCGCGCTGCAATCGATCGCCTCCTCGGCCGGGATCTGCAGGATTTCCTCGATCTGTCGATGCACCGCAGGGATGTCGGCGTTGGGCAGGTCGATCTTGTTAATGATGGGGACGATGGTGAGACCCTGCTTATGCGCGAGGTGCACGTTCGCGACGGTTTGAGCCTCGACACCTTGTGCGGCATCGACGATCAGGAGCGCACCTTCGCAAGCCGCTAAGGAACGCGAGACTTCATAGGCGAAGTCGACATGCCCCGGCGTGTCGGAAAGATTCAGCCGGTATTCCTTCCCGTCCTTCGCCGTGTACCGCATCGCCACCGGATGCGCCTTGATCGTGATCCCGCGCTCGCGTTCGAGATCCATCGAGTCGAGCAATTGATCCTGCCGCTCGCGCATCTGGATCGTGCCAGTGCGCTCGAGCAAACGATCCGACAAGGTCGTCTTGCCGTGATCAATGTGCGCGATGATGCAGAAGTTGCGCGTGAGCTCGATCGCCATGGGAGGGCCACTATGCGGGCGTCGCCATGGTGGGTCAATCGATGCGGCGTGCTCTGCGTTGTCACAGCGCGTGGCGAGTGCTAGATCGAGAGCGATGTCGAAGCTCGTTCTTGCGCCGGGCGGTGCGGACGCGGCCAGCCATGAGCTGAGCGGCGAGGTGATCACGATCGGGCGCGCGCCGGAGAACACGATCCACATCGATGATCCGTCGGTCTCCAGCCGGCACGCGGAGTTGCATCTCGTCGGGGAATCATTCCACCTCCAGGACCTCGATTCGACGAACGGCACGCGCATCAACGGAAAGACCGTGACCAGCGCCGCGTTACGTGCCGGCGATCTGATTCGCTTCGGCAAGATCGAGGCGTGTTTCGAATGCGAAGTTCCGGCGGAAGAGCCGGCCAGCGCGCCGGTCTTGTCACACGCTGTCGCGCAACCAGCGGAGATCAGCGCGTTGCCGGCGGACTTCGCAAATGCCTCGCCCTTCCAGAAGCGGAAGGCGGAACGCGATCCGTTGCGCACGGCGGCCTACGCAGCGGCGATCGCTGGAATTATTGCGCTCGTCGGCAGCCTGCTCGCACTCGCGCAGATGCAGCCGCCGGTGATCCCCTAGCGGGATTACGATTTTTTTATTGTTAGGGGTACGATCGAGATCTTCACGCTTACGCAGGCGTCGCTCGGGTCACGCGTGCTGGCGAGATCGCGCTCCCAGGCGCGCCGCGCCATGCCGAGAATCCCGGCATATTTCGCATCAACGAACTTTCTTAACCCCGCCGCCAACTCGCGGTCGCCCATGCGGCACCGAGCAGGCGGGTAGCTCAACATTTGTCGGTTCATGACGCCTGCTGTGACAGCAGGATGCAGACCGACCGACTCGGTGATTTGGACGCCCTAGCCGCGGTCTTTGCCCGGCGGGACGCTCCCGGCTTCGATCACCGTCATCTTCTCAGGCTTAAGATGCTTTTTGATCGCGGCGTTCACCTCGTTCAACGACAAGGCCGCGACCCGCTGCGGGTATTCGTCCAGCCAGCCGACATCCAGCCCGCGGTGGATACTTTCGAGGAGCGACGCGCACATGCCATCGGTCGTGGTCAGGCCCACCTTGAAGGTGCCGATCAGGTTCGTCTTCACCCGCTCGAGCTCGGCGGCGGTGATGCCGTTCGCATACCAGCCAGTCAATTCGCGCTCGGTCGAGTTGACGCCTTTCGCGAGAAGTTGCGGGGCGAAGTTTGCCTCGATCTGCCAGGCGCCGCTCGAGAATGAGTCGTTCGAGAGACCTGCGTTGATTCCGTAGGTCAGGCCTTCCTTGTCGCGCACGGTCGACATCAGGCGGCCGGTGAATCCGCGCCCGAGGACAGCCGTTGCGACGCGCAGAGCGAGCGCATCCGGCTCGCTGTATTTCATGTCCGTCGCCTGCCCGATGATGACGGTGACGTTCGGCTTGTCCGGCATTCCGATGGTCTGTTCCTTCCGCTCGTTAGGCGAGGTGTTGGTCGGGAATGCCGGCGCGGTTTTGCCGCCGCTCCAGCCGTCGAAAGCTCGCGCGATCTCGCTCTTCAGTCCGTCAATCTCCACGTCACCGACCGCGACGAGCGTCGCTTGTGCCGGGCCATAATACTCCGCGTGGAATTTCTTCAGTTCGTCGATCGTCGCGCGTTGCACCGCCGCGATGAACTCCTGGGTCGGCGGCGAATAGTTCGGATGCCCAACGGGAAAAACGCTCTCGGCAAAGGCTTGCCCGGCGCGGTAATCGGGGCTTTCCATGGCGCGCTGCAAATCGCCGGTGATCTGCTTCTTCAGCTTCGCGAACTCCTCTTCCGAGAGCGCCGGCGTGCGCAGTTCCTCGGCCAGGATCGAGATCACGACGGGCAGGTCTTTGCGCAGACATTTGCCGCTGAAATCGAGCATCACGCCGGTGACATCGAAGCCGATCTTTGCGCCGATGTTGTCGAGCTTTTGCGCGATCGCGAACTTGTCCTGCTTCGTCGTTCCCTTGTCGAGCATGTCACCGACGAGGGTTGGGACCGCGATGTTGCCCTTGCCGGCAAAGCTGTCGCCCGCCGGAAATGACCCGCGGAAGGTGACCACGTCTTCGACGCCCGTCTTGTAAGCGAGCACGTCAATGCCGGCGATTTTCTCGCGCACAATCTTGTCGGCGATGCCGCCACTCGCGTCGCTGGCGAGTAGTGCCAGAACGAGAAGAGCAAAACTTTGAATCAGTTGCTTAGTCATATGTTTTCCTGCCGTCATTCCGAGCGGAGCGCAGCGGAGTCGAGGAACCCCGAGGCCATACGCTCGGTGCGCGACGGCGTCCCTCGACTGCGCTCGGGATGACGCGAGGGGGTTATCACTCGTTACGTAGTTCCGGCTCTGCTGTCGGATTTCGGTCGCCTGGTCCGGCCGGAATAAACCAGCCGGTCGTCCGCTTCTCCTCTGTCAGGTAAGCGTTCGCGACGCGTTTCACGTCCGCTGCGGTCACTTTCTTTAGCGCCTCTTCGCCCGTGACGTAGACCGACCAATCAC
>JALZAD010000094.1 GCA_030948555.1 Verrucomicrobiota bacterium
CTCCCGCTCGGTTCTTTCCAGCGACCGACAATGCTCGGCGGCGGTGGCGTCGAAGGCTGCGCGACGGCCCACGGTGTTTTTCGAACGGGCGCTCTCGTCGCGGGTGTGCGCCGAATGAGCGGCGGAGCGGGCGGACGCCGCGGCGGTTTTGGCGGCGGCGGCAGCGAAGCCGCAAACCCGAAAAAGTTCATCCTTGTTCCATCTCCGACCGAACGACGAGCGGATGTGCGCGGTGCGAATCGTCGCTGGAAAAATTCGAGGCGCCTACGACACGGCCGCCGGCGCGGCAGGCTGGTGGCTGCGCGCCGCGAGCACGCGCTCGATGGCCTCCCGGAGCTGCGGCCAATCTACCGGCTTGGTGAGATGTTCCGAAAAACCCGCGGCTAAACTCGCCGCGCGATCGTCGTCCATGCCGAAACCACTCAGCGCAATTCCGCTTAGGCCGCGCTCTTTCAGCGCACGCATCAGCTCAAGGCCGCTGCCATCCGGCAGGCCGACATCACTCACCAGCACATCAAAACGCCGCTCGTCCGCGAGCTGTCGCGCCTGCGCCAGGGAGGCGGCGTGCTGAACGACATAGCCGGCGTGCTCGAGGATGCGTTTCAAGACACGCGCGGTGTCTGCGTGATCTTCGACGAGCAGAATCTCGACGCTCTGATCTCGCTGCGCGTCGAGCGGCAGGACGAGTGAGCCATCGAGCAGCGATGTTTCCATCGCTTGCAAGGTGATGGAAAAAGTGGCGCCGCGATCGTGTCCTTCACTCGCAACCGCGATTGTGCCGCCATGCATATCGATCACGCGTTTTGAAATCGCGAGGCCGAGTCCGAGGCCACCAAACTGGCTGGTGACGCGACGTCCGCCCTGCTCAAACGCATCGAAGATTCGCGGCATCAAAGCCGGCTCGATCCCGATGCCCGTGTCCGCCACTTCAATAATGATGCGATGCGCGTTGTCGTTCCAGGTGCGGAGATCGATGCGGCCGCCCTGCGGCGTGAATTTCGCAGCGTTCTTGAGCAGATTCCAAAACACCTGCTGCAAGCGCGCGGCGTCGGCCCACGAATGATGTTCGCGCGCTTCGAAACGCCGCGTCACGATCATCCCCTTCGCTTCCAGCTCCGGTGCGGTAATCGTGAGCGCATGCTCGATTGAGCTGTGCACATCGACCGCGTCGTAGTGCAGCTCGAGCTTGCCGTGTGAAATACGGGTTAGGTCTAATAAGTCGTCGATCAGCAAAGCTTCGAGCTCGACGTTGCGCTGCAGGACCTCGAGGTCATTTCGCAAGTGGTCGCTAACTTTCGGATCGCGGCGCAAGGCAGCGATGGTCATCAGGACTGGCGTGAGCGGTGTCCGGAGCTCGTGCGAAAGCATGGCGAGGAAATGGTCCTTCGCGCGATTAGCCGCTTCCGCCTCCTGCGTTGCCCGGCGCAAAGCGATCTCCGCGTTTTTCTGCACGGTGATTTCGAGCAACGTGCCGATAAAGCGCGAAGCACGTCCCCCTTCATCCAAAACCACTCGTCCCTTTTCCGCCACCCAGCGTTCTCGCGCATCGGCCAGACCGACAGTGCGGTATTCGATGTCGTAGCGTCGCTGGCCTCCAGGTTCCGAAACGCGGCGCACAGTCTCATCGGCGAGGTGGCGATCCTCCGGATGAATCGCTGAGAGATAGTTCGCGTAATTCGCGGGCGTCTTCGCGTCGAATCCTAACAATTCGCGCGCACGTTCGGACAGACGGAGCTCGCCGCTTAGCGGGTAAAAATCGAACGTGCCGATCGAGGCAGCCTCCGTCGCCAGGCGCAAAAGATCTTCGCTTTCGCGCAGCTTTGCTTGTGCCGCACGCGCGAGCAGTTCCTGCTCCTTACGTTCGGTGATGTCAGCTCCGAAAATAACGATCCCGGCTTTCGTCGGGTAAATTCGCGTGTCGAGCCAGCGATTCCACGGTTTATGGAAAAACTCCGCCTGCGCAGGCTGGCGGGTTTCCATCGCGCGATGTGCGAGCTCGAAGAATTCTCCTCCAACCGACTCCGGGAAAACATCCCAGATCTTGCGGCCCACCATTTCCTCTTTCGAGAGGCCGGCGGGCTCCGCAACGCGTTCGTTCACGTATGTGTAGCGCCAGTCTCGATCGATCGCAGAAAAGGCGTCGCTGATGCTGGAGAGCACGGCTTCGCGTTCGCGAATCAGATCCCGCACTTCGTACTGCCGTCGCCGCGCGCGGAGGGCCACACGCACCGCGCTGATTAAGGTGACTCCGTGCAGCGGGCGCTCGAGCAAGGTGACGTTTCCGGCCGGCCCAAAAATATCCAGCGCGTGCACGCTCATTCGCTCGCCGCCACCGCTACTCGTGAGGACGAGGACGGGAATGTCTGACCATGGCGGCTGATGCTCGAGCGTAGCGAGCAAGGCGACCAACTTTGCTGGAACGAGCGCTTCTTCTGCGATGAGCAACGCCGTGCTCGTTTCACCGAGATTCTCGGCCGCATCATTCAAATCCGCGCAGGCCTTCGCGGCGATGTCCGCTCCCTGGAGAATTTGGGCAGCGAGGAGGGCGTCTTTCCCCAGCGGCGCGACGATCAGGACTGCGCCAGCGGAAACCTCAGCCGGCGTCATTGATGGGAGGCAGGTCGCGCTCCTGGAGGACTCCGGCTCCAGCCTCCACTGGTGTCCCACCCAAAACGCCCCGCAGATGTGTCAACGGCGGACCGACCGAGATGCCAGCCGAGTTGATCTTCATTTCACGGATTGTGTTCTCGTGATGGCCGGTCCGCTTTTTAATGACGGAGAGCGCCTTGTGCACCGCGCCATCCTTCTCGAAGAAACGCAGCGCGACTACCGTGTCGGCGAGATAGGTCACATCGATCGGCGTCTGCATATTCCCGAGTAATCCATGCGGCGTGATGACGAGCATGGTCACGATCCCGAGCTGGTTCAGATAGGTGAGAAGCTCGTGCAACTGCAGGTTCAAATTCCGCTCTTCGGCCATGCAATGGAGGTAACCATTCAGGCTATCGATGAGGATAAACTTCGCGCCCTCCTGCTCGACCGCGGCGCGGATTCGAAACGATAACTCGCCCGGCGAAAGTTCCGCCGGATCCACCTGCAACACGGAAACGCTTCCCTCATCAACCAGCCGATCAAGGGGCAGCCCGAGACCCTTCGCGCGCGCAAAAAGAATCGGCAGGCTTTCATCAAAAGTATAGATCGCCACCTTCTCTCCGCGTTGCGCGGCCGTGACCGCAAAGGTCAGCGCGATGCTGGATTTGCCGGACCCCGGCGGGCCGCTAAAGAGCGTGCTCGTGCCGCGCGCCAGCCCGCCGCCCAGCAGAACATCGAGACCTTCGATGCCGCTCGTCACATCTTCGTTCGGGAAATTCCGGTGATGCTCCGCGGCGACCAGGCGGGGAAAAACCGAGATGCCGCCAGTCTCGATCACATAATCGTGACAGCCGCCGCGGTAAGTCGTCCCACGCACTTTCTGCACACTCAGCCGGCGCCGCTCGGCGCCGTATTCCGGCGCCAGTTGCTCGAGGACGAAAACGCCGTGCGCGAGACTGAGGACATGGCTGTCCATTCCATCCACACTCAAGTCATCGAGCAGGAGCGTGGTGCAATTGCGCCCGGAGAGAAATTGTTTAAAAGAAAGGATCTGCCGCCGATACCGCAACGGCGTCCCGGAGAGAAGACGCAACTCCGAGAGCGAATCAAACGCCACACGCGTCGGCTTGATCCGCTCGACCGCGTCCAACAGCATCCGGGTCGTCTCCGTTAGCTCGATCTCGGAAGCATGAAAGAGCGTGTTTTGCGATTGCACTGAAAGCTGCTGCTCAATCGCTGATAGCTCCACGATTTCAACGCCTTCCAGCGACCATCCGTGCGACGCCGCGACCTCTTCCACTTCATCGCGCGTCTCCGACAAGCTGATGTAAAGAACCTTCTCGCCGGCCTTCGCCCCGGTGAGCAAAAATTGAATAGCGAGCGTCGTCTTTCCTGCACCAGGCGCGCCTTGTAAAAGGTATAGACGACGGCGAGGAAGCCCCCCCTTGAGCACATCATCGAAGCCGGGAATACCGGTCGCGACTTTCAAAGTTTGAGGCGACTCGTTTTGGCTCACTCGGCTGGGATTCTACGTCCCGAAGGGGTAAACGCCAGCGCCATCATATACGTGTCTTTTCCCGCGCTGAACTTTCATTTTCGAGCGAAGACAAAGAGGTAGAGGAAGGAGAAGGGAAGCGCGTATGTTCCGCGATGCCGGCGGGACTCGAGATCAACCTGGTTGTCCCGGATCTCTGGCAACAGGAAGCGGTGCGTGCCTTGCGCGATGGTCGTGACGTTGTTGTCCAGGCGCCGACTGGCTCGGGTAAAACCTACATTTTCGAGCTGCTTTACGCGTCCCTCAAAGGGCAGGCGATCTTCACCGTTCCCACGCGCGCGCTTGCGAATGACAAGCTCGCCGAATGGCGCGCGCGCGGTTGGGATGTCGGAATCGCGACGGGCGATCTTGCGCTCAATCTCGACGCGAAGGTTGTCGTCGCGACGCTCGAGACACAACGCGCACGTTTCCTTCGCCGCGAAGGACCGAAGCTGCTCGTCGTCGACGAATATCAGATGATCGGCGATGCCGTGCGCGGCGTGCATTACGAACTCACGCTGGCGCTCGCGCCGAGAGAAACTCAGCTGCTTCTGCTCAGCGGCAGTGTCGGAAATCCGCAGGACATTGTCGCGTGGCTGCAACGGATCGGCCGCGATGCTGTGCTCATCTCGCACAAAGAACGGCCGGTGCCGCTCGAGGAAGTTGATCTGCGCAATCTCTCTGATTCACAATTCATCAACGCGAAAGGATTTTGGCCGCGGATGATTGGCCGTGCGCTGCGCGCTGAGCTCGCGCCCATTCTCGTCTTCGCGCCGCGGCGTAATGCGAGCGAAGAACTTGCGCAGTCGATCGCTTCCGCGCTGACACTGCGCGACCCGCTGCAACTTTCTCCGGCGCAGGAAGCGCTCGCGGGGAAGCGACTTGGCAAGCTGTTGCGCAGTCGCGTGGCATATCATCACAGCGGTTTGAGCTATGCCGTGCGCGCGGGGTTAATCGAGCCGCTCGCAAAGGCGGGCCAGCTCAATGTCGTCGTCGCGACGATGGGACTGGCGGCGGGGATCAATTTCTCAATGCGCTCCGTTCTGATCACCGGCACCGCGTATATGGCGGGAAATTTCGAGCGGCATGTGCAGGCCGATGAACTATTGCAAATGTTCGGACGCGCGGGGCGACGCGGCCTCGATGATACCGGCTACGTGCTGAACGCGCCGGATGTGCCGCGGCTGAGCGATGCTCGTCCGCGACAATTGAAGCGCGCCACGCAGGTCGATTGGCCGAGTCTGATCAGCGTCATGCGCGGCGCGGCGGACCGCGGCGAGAACCCGTTCGCCGCTGCGGTTGAGCTGAGCCACTCCCTCTTCAGCGCGCAGAAAATCCCACTCGGTGCGGAGCATTCACTCGCGACCGGCGAGCGGCCGTGCGGGCTCTGGGTTGATGCGGAACGTGCGCGATTCGTCAGGCGACCTGTGCTCGAGATGTTGAACTCGGCCGACGAGTGGGAAACGAAAACAGCGCCGAAGCAGGTCTCGTTAGGCCGATTGCTCGTGCGTGAAAACGACCGCTGGGTTCGCGCGCTCAGTTTGCCGCGGACGCTCGACGGACTTGGCTTCGGCAACCTCTGCAAACTGCGCGGACACGATAGCTACGGCCGCGAAATCCCGCTCGCGACGCTGATCGAGGAAGACGGCATCGCCCTCGTCAAGTGGCTGCGCAAGATCGTCGGTGTGAAGGCGCTCTCACGCGCGCATCTCGACGAAAGTATTCTGCCGCGGCTGCCGGAACTCACCGGCGGCGCCGTCTCGGAACTCGTGGTGCGCGGAAACACGATTTCGGCGCGGATCGATTTCTCGGCGGTCGAGATCAGTGCGGTCGTTGATCGTCACGGCCACGCCTTGGACGCGCCGTCCGAACGCCAAGCCGTTCCGCCGGTCTGCCGTGGTTGCGATCAGCTCGAGCACGACCTCAATGTGCAAATCACTCCGTCTCCGGCGTACGCGTGGCGCCGGCTTGGTCTCGTGGACGAAGATGGAACACCGACGCGTCGCGGCGTTGTCTTTTCCTTCTTTCAGGGCGGCGAAGGTCTCGCCGTCGCGGCGGCACTCGAGGACGAAAAATATACGATCGACGATCTCGTTTTCGATCTGGCCAACGTCCGTGGCGGTCCGCGTTTCGCGGGCGAAGATGCGGTTATGGGCGGCCGGCTCGGGATTCTTTGCCAGCGCGTTTACGACCGCGCGGATCATCCCGGTTATCTCGAAATGGGAACACCGATGCACTACGGCTCCGGCGCATCGGAAGTGATCCGCGAAGTGATCACGAATCCGGGTTCCCGCTACAAGCTGACCACCGAGTCGTTGCGCGCAGGCGACATCGAACGCGCCATGATGGAATGGCGCAGTTTGCTCCGTCACATCGTGAACGCGCCGCCGTTGAACTGGGAGCGCTGGCTCGAACTAAAAGAAGCCGCGCGCCATTTCATCGACAGCACCACTTCGCCGACCATCCTCGATTTCCCGCCGCTGCTTGCGGCGCAACAACGACGCGTCGCGCCCGGCATTTGAGCTGGCTCTGCGGCAGGTGCGCGGGTTGCATCGCTAGTGGTCTGCCCTAGTCTCTTTTTGTATGCGCGTTCGCGCGAAAGTCTTTGCTGTCATCTCAGTCGCCGCCGCGCTAGCCCCTCTTTCGGCACGGAGTGATTGCTCGCTCACTTCTGTCGGCACCACCCCGCTAAATGACGCGGGTCCGCGCTTCTACAAGAATTTTCAGTGCGGTCTTTATCCGCGCGGCGGAGACAGTCGTCCGCCCGCGCTTGATGCTGCGGCGTTGGCTTTGGCCGCGCAGATTCAGCCGCTGGATGCGAATGGCAATCCGAACGCGACGGGCCGTATCGTGATGATGTCCATCGGCATGTCCAACACGACGCAAGAGTTTGGCAGCGCGGGCAGCGGCGCGTTCAAGCCGCGCGCCGATGCCGATGCGAGCAAGAATCCCCGGCTGGTAATTGTCGATGGCGCGCAGGGCGGACGGGACGCAACCGACTGGGTCGATTTAAACGCCGCCACTTGGAGCACGGCCGATTCGCGGCTCGCCGCCGCCAGCGCCACACCGAAACAGGTGCAGGTGATTTGGCTGAAACAGGCGCTCGCGAACCCGAACAACTACGGCGCCTTTCCGGCGCAC
>JALZAD010000097.1 GCA_030948555.1 Verrucomicrobiota bacterium
GCAACTGCGGCATCCTGCACCGTTCGAAACTCGATCCGCTTCTCATAGCTGGAACCCTGGATGATCCGATCCACGTAGATACCGGGCGTATGGACCTGGTCAGGATCAAGCTCCCCCGCTTCCACCAGCTCCTCCACCTCCGCCACGCAGACTTTTCCGCAGGTCGCGATCATCGGGTTGAAATTCCGTGACGTCTTTCGATAGATAAGGTTGCCGGACTTATCGCCCTTCCACGCCTTAACTAACGACACGTCGGCCGTGATCCCGGGCTCGAGCACGTATTCCTTGCCGTCGAAGGTCTTCGTCTCCTTGCCCTCGGTCAGCTTCGTGCCGAAGCCGGTGCGCGTGTAGAACCCCGCGATCCCGGCGCCGCCGGCGCGCAACCGCTCGGCCAGCGTCCCCTGCGGGATCAACTCCAGGTCGAGCTCGCCGCTCAACACCTGGCGCTCAAATTCCTTGTTCTCGCCCACGTAAGAAGCCATCACCTTCTTCACCTGCCGCGTGGTCAGCAGCACACCCATGCCGAAGCCATCCACGCCCGCGTTATTCCCCACGATGGTGAGCCCCTTCACCCCGCTATCGCGCAGGGCCGCGATGAGATTTTCCGGGATACCGCACAACCCGAACCCGCCCGCCGCGATCGTCATGTTGTCGTGGAGCAGGCCGTCGAGGGCCGCGGTGGGATCGGAGTAAACTTTGCTCATGTGGAGGGAAGCTTAACCACGGATTTCACGGATCGGCACGGATGAATTCCAGAGTCGCGCTTGTGCGTGCGGCAACTCGGAGTCTGCGGAGCGCACGCGACTCGCGTGCTGGTTTGTCCGCCTCGCGCAAACGAACTTGTCTCTGCAGACCCGGTAAGGGATGCTATGACGCGTGAGCACACTTGCGGAGATCGAAGCAGCCGCTGATACGCTGCCGTTGGCGCAGAAAAAGCAATTACTCCAGTTCCTTGCCTCACGCGTTAAAGGCGCCCAACAGTTCGACGGTCCGACCGATCTCAGCAGTTTCGCGGGGGCGCTTCACTTGACTGAAGATCCACTCGCCTGGCAGCATCTCATGCGCGGCGAGTGGCAATGACCGGCCTGCTCGACACCCACGTCGCGCTCTACTTCCTCGGTGGCCGCCTAGCCGAGCCGATTCCAACCGGCAGCTACGGCGTGTCAGTCATCACTGAGATGGAGCTTCTCGCCTGGCCGTCACTCACGCCCAGCGAAGAAGCGAAAGTCCGGGCGTTCCTTGAGCAGCTCGCAATTTGCGAACTCTCCGCGTCCATCCGCGAGCGAGCAGTGATCCTTCGAAGAGAGCAGAATCTGAAACTGCCAGATGCCGTCGTCTGCGCGACCGCGCTGGAGTTCAATGTCGAGCTTTGGACAAACGACAAGACTCTCACGAAAGTGCCCGGCCTGACTTGCCGTGCCATGAGTCTCTTGGCTCAGTGAACTTCCAGCCGATGAAAATCAGCGGCGAGGATGTGGCGCAAGAGCTCGCCGCTTACCTGCACGGCGAGATTGACCATGCTGCGCTGGTGGTTTGGGCCGAGCACGCAATGATGGACGGTGAGGCTTAACCCCGGATTTCATAGATGGGCACGGATGAATCCGGAGCTTGGCCGGGTGGCCTATTCACCGGAGCAGTGCTATAGTCGGCATGGCAAAAACTTCCGGCTCCTCCTTCACGCGTCGCGCACCCGATAATATCTCGGAGGAGTTGGTCGCCGTGCTTTCCTCCCGCGCCTCGTTCGAGTTCAAGGCGCTTTTCGACATCGTGTTCGCGAAACTGCGGGAGCGGAATGCCGCCAGCGGTGGCGAGGAGATGCTGCGTCTCCGTTGCTACGAGAAGCTGCAGAGCCTGGTGGGAAGCGGCGCAGTAAAGAAGACGGTGAACGGCGTGGTGAAGAAGTACAAAGGCGTTTCCGCGCCGCTGCTCGCATTGGGTGCCGAGCAAAAGACAGTGCGCGTGGACTGGAACCAGAAAGTCGCTAATAAAGCGGCAGCAAACGCCATCGCGACTTCAGGCGCGTAGGCGCTGCGACGCCACGGCCGCTCTATCCCGCGGTGTCGTAACGTAAGCGCAGTGTCGCCAATGATCCGCCTAACTGGATTGGTCACGTTGATCGTGCCCGAGTAGGAACTTGAGCCGTCCGGAGCTCTCCGCGCTGGCTGAACGTCTGGTGTAAACGGACAATCCAATCGAAGCCTTGCCCGTCCGCGAATCGATCGTTCGCCGCTTTTACGGCGACGACGGCGATGCCTGGGATTGGTCGGCGCAACCTGCCGTCGGTTCTGCTTCAGCGTCGCCTCGATCGCCTCCAAGCGCGGCAAAATCCCGTCGGCACAACTCGGCGCATTCGCAGAACGGCTCGAGCCGGAAGTTCGTGTCGGCCGCTGGTTCAAACGTTTCAGCGGGATGACCGTCTGCGCCGAGAGCGAACTGGTGAAGATTTTCTGCGCAGTGGTCAGCTTCCCTCCGGCACGGGAGAACGCTAGCCACCGGCGAGCAAATTCTCAAACCCCGCAAGCCCCGCAGCCAAATCTGTAGCGGAGATGTTCAGCGGAACATCCGTGCGTGCACGGATATGTCGCCGCGCGCCGACCGCTCAGAATCGGCGCCTGTATGCAGGGCAAACGCCGCCGCCAATCAGCGCCGCCGACCGCCGCAGGGCAACTCGCTGAATCGGCGAATGCAGCTGCTGCGACTCAGTCAGCCGCTGGCGGAGCCGGCGTGCACTACGATGCCGACGAACTCTTTCCCGACTCGCCGCGCTTGAGCGTCCGGGAGCAGGAGACGCTGGAATTGATCGCCGACGGCAAAACGAACGGTGTGATCGCCACCGTGATGGGGAACAGCAAACGCACCGTGGAGGACTTCATCACGAAGATCATGGAGAAGCTCAAAGTCGCCGATCGCAACGAGGCGATGGCCCTCTACCACCAGGCGGTCGTGACAAAGCTGGTCCAGGGACAAGCCGAGCGCGACGCGCGCATCCATGCGCTGGAACAAGAGGTGGCCGCGTTGCGCCGTCAGCTCCGTCGACGCTCATGAATGCTCGGCGCGCCAAAGATTGCCAACGCACCGAAAAGGTCAGTTGTCCGCCCGTCTCCGGTCGTTCGAGCCGATCGTGGCGAACTCCGACGCGCCCGCGTCCCGCTTCGCCGCGGCTGCGTCCGGCCTCGCGACGTGCGCGTCCACTTTGGACTCGTACCGGACAACTGCCGCCGCGCATCGCGGCAGCCCTCAGCCGCCGCGCGTCCAGCGTTTTCCGGCACCCGTCCAGGTTCGAAGCGCACGCGTCCGAGTTCCCCACGCGCGTGTCCGACTTCGACGCGACTGCGCCCGGCTTCGCTGCACGCGCGTCGGAGTTCGTCCCGCTCGTCCTCACGAGGGAAAAAGTCCACGTAGGCTAGCCTTTTTCGCAGTAAACCGCAGCTAAAACCCCACTCAAACCCATGGCTAAAACCAGTTCCATTACCCCGAGCGACGACGGCTTCGCGCATCAACTCACCACCTTCAAGAACGCCATTGGCGCCTACGCCGCCGGTCTTGGAGTCACGCCGGCACAAGTCACCGCCCAGGCCGCCGATGCCGATTACTTCAACTACACCCTCCAGTGCCAGGAGATCATCCAGAACGCCTCCAAACAATGGACCGCTTGGAAAGACCTCGCGCGTTACGGCGGCAACACCCCGCCGACCGGCGCACCCGTCCTGCCGACCTTCCCCACGCCCGTCCCAGTCGTCGTCGCCCCCGGCGTCGAAGTCCGCTTCCGAGCGCTCATCAAGCAGATCAAAGCGAGCGCCGATTACAATACCTCCATCGTGTAGCCGGGGGTGGTGTCGATCGCGAGCAGGACGAAGCCTTTGCTGTCGGCGCGGTCGACCTGTAGTTCGCATTGATCGAGGAAGGCGCTGTAGCCTTGCCAACCCCAGTTCACCGAGACCTGGTCGCCGCTGATCTTGAGGTCGAGCACGGGTGCGAGAGTGGCGTAGTCGGGGCCGAGTTGCTGGGAGCCTTCGATGCCGAGGGCTTGGCCGATGGAGGTATTGTAATCGGCGCTCGCTTTGATCTGCTTGATGAGCGCTCGGAAGCGGACTTCGACGCCGGGGGCGACGACGACTGGGACGGGCGTGGGGAAGGTCGGCAGGAC
>JALZAD010000098.1 GCA_030948555.1 Verrucomicrobiota bacterium
TCGCTGATCAGCTCGATGTTCTCCCAGCCGATCACTTCGCTGCGATCCTCGGAGAGAAGCTTCGCGTACCGCGGCGTGACGTTGACCACCTTGCCCGCATCAAGGCTGACCGTCTTCGCAATCACCGTGCCCCAGCCTTCTTTGAAAGCTTTGTTGATGACATTGAGGTTCGTCCCCGGTGGCCCGGAGCCGATGATGAACGGATTCGGAAGCTTCAGGCCGTCGACAGTGGTGGCGAGTGTGGGCATAGACTGTTTCGCTAAAGGAGCGATCAGGTTAAAACGCCGGCGCCTGAGGCATCGAGCCAGAATTCACGATCCGAAATTTTGAATCCAAACTCCGGGTGGCGCGCATCCATCCAGTAGAAGCCATGGAAACAACGACATCGCCGTTACCACCACCAATGCCGGTCAGCGCCCCAGCCGTCGCCAATGTGCGCAGCTGGGCCGCCTTCATCCACGCGAGCGCATTGCTCGGCGTGTTCATTCATTTTCCCGGCCACCTCATTCCGCCGCTCATCCTCTGGTTGATGAAGCGCAATGAATCGGCCGAGCTCGACGCGCACGGCAAGGAGGCGGTCAACTTCCAGCTTTCGATGCTGATCTATAACGCGATCGCCGCCGTCTTTTGCCTGATTCTGATTGGCCTGATTGCGCTCCCCGTCCTCTGGGTTCTGAACACGATCCTCGTCATCATTGCCGCGATCAAAGCGAGTGACGGAGAGCTCTACCGTTACCCGATGACGATCCGGTTCATTCAGTAATCCGGAAGCGTCGCCGGCGGGGTGCGAACGGTCCTCAGCGCGCCGTAATCCACTCGATCGTCTTGTCCGCGAGCTTGTCGAAAGCGCGCACCGCGAGCTCGAGATCCTCTTCCTTGGTGTCCTCGATCTTGTTGTGACTGATGCCGTGCAGGCTTTGCACAAACATCATGACCGTGGGCACACCGGCGCGCGCGACTTCCGCCGCGTCGTGCAAGGGGCCGGAGGGGAGACGGTGCGGCTTCGCGCCGACTTCGCTGATGGCCGAATCGCAAAGTTCGATGAGCTGCTGGTCGAACAAGATCGGGTGGATGTTCCAAATCCGCTCCCACTCGACGCTGACGTTGCACTCCTTCGCGAAACGCTCACTCGCGGCGCGCGCGTCGGCCAGCATGCCGGCCAGTGCAGTCGCATCCAGGTTGCGTTGATCGAGCGTGATGCGCGCCTCAGCCACGACGCTCGTCACAATGCCCGGCTGCGTGATGCACGAGCCGATCGTGCAAACGCCGCCGTGCCGCTCCGCGATTGCGTAGATCTCCGGGCTCATCTTCGCCGCAGCGAAAAAGGCATCGCGGCGGCGATTCATGGGCGTGCTGCCGGAATGTGCAGCTTGACCGCGGAAGGTGATCGCGTGGCGTTCCACGCCGAACGTTCCGAGCACCGTTCCCAGCGGCAGATCGCGATCGAGCAAGACCGGCCCCTGCTCGATGTGCAGCTCGAGATACGCGGCGGCGTCTGCGAGTTCCTTGCTGCACTCTTTGACCTTCTCGAACTCGGCGTCGCATTGCTTCAACGCGTCGACCAGGCTGATGCCGTCCTTGTCTTGCAGCGTGCGCGCCTCATCCAGCTCGAGGTTCCCGGAGCAGGCCGACGAACCGAAAAGGCTCTTCCCGAAACGCGCGCCTTCCTCGTCGGCCCAATCGACGATGCGCACCGTCACCGGCGGCGTTCCCTGATGCTGCGATTGCAGACGCCGCAGGATCTCCACTCCGGCGAGCGTATTCAGACAACCGTCGAGCCAACCGCCATTCGGCACCGAATCGATATGGCCACCGATGAGCAGCGCTTTCTCGGACGCGCCGGGCAAAGTCGCCCAGAGATTGCACGCTTCATCCTGGTGAACTTCAACCCCGGGAATTTCCGCGAGCTTGAGCCGCAGCCATTCGCGCGCGCCCGCCCAAATACCGGTGAAGGCGACGCGTTGCGCGCCATTCTCATCGCCCGTCAGGGCGCGGAGTTCGCGCAAGTCGGCGATCGTCCGTTTTGGATCCAACTGGCTCATATCGTCCTCAGCCGCGCCGCGTAACAAACCCTCGCAAGTAACGTCGGCCGAATTGTGCCGCGGTCAAAACCTGCCGGCGGTGAATTATTTCGCCGGTCGATGCGTCGAATTTTCACGCGCCAACGGCAGTTCGTCTCCGATTTCAAGGAGAGCGCTCTACTGGGACCGGCGCCCGATCTTATGGAACCCAAGACTTATCTCGGCCGCTATCGCATCACACTCGATCAATACGGCCAGCCGATCCGCCTGCGCCGCGACGGGAATGCCGTCACCTACAAAGGCTTCGATGCCGAATCGAGCCGCGAGGTGGCGCTCGAAATCATCCCGACCGGCCGGGTGCGAATCTCGGTGCAATCAAAACTGCAGGACGAATCCGAAGCGGCCAAGCGTTTGCAGCAGATCAATATCCCGACGCTCTACGACTTCGGCATTGAAGATAACGAGCTCATCTATGTGATGGAGATGGTCGACGGCGTGAGTGCGCAGGAATGGGTCACGACCCATGGCCCGATGCCGATCGGCTCTGCCTTGCGCATCGCCGCGCAAATCGTGAACGCGCTCGGCGCCGCGACCTTCCACGGGATCTTTCATCACGCGCTCAATCCGGGGAACATCATGATCGTGCCCGGCCAAACCGCGGAAGGCGAGTGGCCGCTGATCAAGGTGCTGAACTTCACGGGGCTTGCGCCGAACTACTCGCGCGCCGATGCGTCCGCCGCCGGCGTTGCTGACAGCATTAACTTCGTCGCGCCGGAGCAGCTCGAAAACGGCGCGGCCGATTTTCCATCGGAAATTTACTCGCTCGGCTCGACGCTTTGGTTCCTTTTGAGCGGCGTCCCGCCATTGGCTGGCGCCACGACAGTCGAAAGCGCAAACCGTGTCCCCACGCCGGTTCGTCACCTGATCGCGCAAATGCTCGCGGCCGATCCGCGCGAGCGTCCTCTCGATCCCGTCGTGCTTCACGAGAAGATCGAGGACTGCATCGCCGAGGTGGAGAATAAGCGCGTCGTCCTCCCGACCACGGCCGCGCCTGTCGCTGCGCCGATCGCATCTGTCGCTCCTGCCGCCGCGACGATCGATCCACGGCCGCGTCGTCCATTCCCGTGGCAACCGCTCGCGGTCGCCGCTGTCCTTCTTCTACTCGGGACGCTCGCGGCCATGGTCGTGCCACGCGTCTTCCATTCGAGAAGTGCGCGCCAGGAAATTGGCGTCCCTGTTGGCGTGCCCGACTCCGTCGCCGCGCGAAGCGCGAACGTTGCCACACCCGCGCCGAGTGCATCGACAGCCAGCGTCGTGACGAACAACGTGACGCCAGCGACTGCGCCGTCATCCGGCACGCTGGTTTCTACTGCGGGCGTCAGCGAAGATGCAGAGAGCACCGTCGCGCCGCAGTTCGCTGCGAGTTCGCCCGCCGCTTCGCCGCAAGCTACGACGGCAGCGTCCGCCGCGACGCGCGCAACCGCCGCGCCTGTGGTCGCGAGCAACTCTCCAGCGCGCGTCGATGCGAGACCGCAGAGCATTCCTGCCGATCAGCCAACCGGATCGACGACGGCCTACGCAGCCACGGCTGAGCCAACCGCGACAGCGAGCAACCAAACGCCCGCCGCGACGACTTCATCAACCAAGATCGCGAGCAATTCCCTGACGCGAGCAGAAGGGAGTGAACCCGTGCCGCCATCCGAAGGTCCCGCGGAATCTTCTGCCGATCAGGCAGCGGCAATGACCGCATCGAACGCGCACCGCGAGGAGACCCAGCCGCCAGCGCAGCAGCAGCCCGTGACGACGCGCATTGAACCGTCAACTCGAACGGCTCACCAATCCGCGCCTGCGCCCGCGACGAAGAAGCCAGTCGTCGCCGCAGCAGCGAAGGCAGCTCCTCGTCCGAAAGCGCCGAAAAATGTTGTCTCGAGCGGGCGGATGCGCAACGGCAACGTGCGCGCGCAATACCTCGGGACCACGCCGGAAGGCGAGTTGATCTTCGGCCTTCCATCCGACGAACGCGGCTACCTCACACCAGGCCGCAACAAGCGCCGGACGACCGTGCGACCCGCGGAGCCACCGGACGGCTTGCCTGTCCTTCCCGCGCTGCCGCCAGATCAATAGCCGCGGCGCGATGCGGAGTTCCGGACGCATACAACACCTCGCATCGGTAGCGTTCGCCTGCGCTTCGGACACTTCCAGAACATCACGCATTGAGCAGGGCGTGATCGCACGCGTTAAGCGCGAGGGATCAAGTGATAAGATCATGGTCGTGATCGTGGCGATTGGCCTGCTCGCAGACAGAATCTTCTTTTCGCCCATCGAATGCTTTTTGCATCGCCGCTGGGGTTTGATGCAATAGTCCTTGATGCTGAAGTGGGGGCGCGCGAAACGGGAACCAGTCACGGTCGCGCGCGAAGTGATGGTGCAGAACGAACTTGGAATGCACGCACGCCCCGCCGCGGAATTCGCGCGCAAGGCGAACAGTTTCCGTTCTGAGTCATGGCTGGTGCGCGACGGCACGCGCTACTCCGCGACCAGTGTGATCGACATCCTCCGCGCGAACCTCGAGCGGGGCGCGAAGTTGATCCTCGAAGCGCACGGCACCGATGCCGAAGAAGCGGTTGCGGCGCTCGAAAAAGTCCTGACCGAGTGGCGGGACTAGCGCACCGCTCGCGGTCAACCACTCGTTAGGCGTGCTGCTTGTGCCACTCGGCGAGCACTTCCGCTTCACGCTCCGGCTTCAGCCCGGCTTTCAACGTTGCCTGCCGATCAGCAGGCTGCGTCTTGAACCAGGCGAGCGTGTCGCGCGCGGTAACGTCGAGCGGCCGGAAAGTTAATCCTTCGGCCAGTGCTTTCTTGATACTGGTGCGGCCCATCCCGCCTTCTTCGCCGCGCGGCGGCACCCAGACCGGCATGTCCGACCACGGCGAGACTTTCTGCGCTTCGAGGAATTCTGCGTCCGCCCAGGTGAAGGTCGCGTTCGAATTCAGCGCGGTTTTGATTCCTCCCAGCATCTCACCGACGCCCAGCGGCTGCGCCGGTCCGGTCGCGTTATAGATGCCGGTCGCGCCCTTCTCGACCATCCGGATCGTCCATTCCGCAAGGTCGCGCGCATCGATGAACTGCACCGGGTCGCCCGGCGTGCCCGGCGCGAGCACTTCACCGCCGCGATCGATCCGCACCGGCCAATAGGTGAAGCGATCCGTCTGGTCGTTTGGCCCGACGATCAGCCCAGGCCGGATGATCAGCGTCTTCTTCGGAAACCACTTCTCCGCCTCCTGCTCGGAGAGCGCCTTGAGCGGTCCGTAGAGTTTGAATTGCGAAGCGACGATGCTCTCGCGCGATTCCTTCATCGCGTCCGGCCCTTCGTACTTGGCCAGCGCAGCCGACTCGTCGTTCGGCTTGCTGTTGTCGGCGTAGACCGAAATCGTCGAGATGTACACGTAACGATCGACGTTACCTTTCAAGACCTGCGCGACGTCGCGCACCCAGACTGGAACGCTGGTCGGGTTGTCGATCGCCACATCCCACTTTTTGCCTTTCAACGCATCGAGTTGCCCGTTGCGATCGCCGATCAACTGCTCCACGCCTTCCGGCAACTCACCGGGATGCGACTTCCCGCGATTGAAGACCGTGACCTCGTGTCCGCGTTCGAGCGCATACTTCACCTGAAATGGTCCGGTGAATCCGGTGCCGCCAAGGATCAGAATGCGCATCGGCTTCGCGGCCTTGCCAGCCGCGCGCAGAAGGGGTGCGCCGAGAGTGATCCCTCCGCCGGCAATGGCGGAGACCTGGATGAATTTCCTGCGAGTTAGGCGCATAGATTAACTTAATCGTCGCCGCCGTTGTATCCGCCGCACGCGCTCCCGCAAGCTCGACCCGCAGCTACGGCGTGAAGTCGTGTTCGCGCGGTAGACGCGCACAGAACGCGGCCAGCACACGCGCGGTGTTCTCCAGATCGCGCAGCGACAACAACTCGTTAGGCGTATGCATGTAGCGCAACGGCACCGACAGCAATCCAGTCGCCATTCCGCCGCGTGCGAGCTGCATCGCGTTCGCATCCGTG
>JALZAD010000131.1 GCA_030948555.1 Verrucomicrobiota bacterium
GAACGTCCCGGCGTTGGCCAGCGCCTCTTGCGGAGAGACGCCGATGAGGCGTTCGATGCCCGCGCTCCAGTAGGTGAAACGGCGCGAGCCGTCGAGTTCCGCCACCACCTGATAAAGCGCGCCGTCCTCGAGGTTGTCGCCGATCTGACGCAAAAGCGACGCGTGGTCGTCGGCGATCTCTCGCGCGCGCTGCTCCCCTGTGACATCCATGCCGATGCCGGCGAGTTCGAGCAACGCGCCGTTCGGATCGTAAATGCCGCGGCCGCGCCCCTGCATCCAGCCACACTCGCCGGAGCTGTGGAGGTAGCGGAACGTCAGTTGGTAATCCCGTTTCTCGCTCAATGCCTCGGCCGCGACGGCAGCGAACCGCGCGCGATCCTCCGGGTGCACGAGCGCGAAGAATTCATCCACCGTCTGCGGCGCGTCGCTCCAGGCGATACCGAATAGCTCAGCCGACTCACGCGACCATTCGACCGCGCCGGTCTGTGCGTCGCGGGTCCAGGTGCCAATTCCCAAAACCTGCAACGCCGTACGATGCCTCCGGAGCTCACGCTCAAGCGCGGCGGCTTGGTCGTGGGCAGATGATTCGCTTGATCCGGTGGTCATCCTTGCGGCAGCGGAATTTTCTCCTGCGGAGCGGCAGAGCTTCGTCACGAATACGCACCTCGCAACCTCGACGGACGCGAGCTGAGATCGAGCAGCAGAGTTGAAGGTAACAAGCGCATTACCATCGGCGGCTTCCGAGCAGCGCACGGCCTGCTTTAAATCTGCCGCGCCGACCGATCCGACGATCGGCCGCGCGCCTAACGAAAACAAACTGACTCAATCACCTGAATGCGCCCGCTGCGACCAGCGGCGCGAATGCACAGGCGCTGCCGTTCACGCCGGCATCACTCGTTAGTCGGCCCGCTCACGGCATCGTAGCGGACAGCTCCAGCTTCGTTTACTTCGAATCGCAATCGGCCATCTGGCGTGACAACGTCGCAAGCCGCACGACGGACATGTTCGTGCGTTCCGGCCTCTTGCTCGACGGCACCGAATACGCCTTTCAATTCAACGGCGGCGCGACGGCTGGGCTGGCGGTTGATTCGAACGGCGCCCTCTGATCGGCACCGATCCGGGAACAGGGGCGATCGGCCTCGGCCGTGCCTGGCGCGTGCCGACCCGCTAAGTGTCTCTGGCAAATGCGCCGGTCGTTGCCGCAAACGGCGCCACCGGCGCTATTGCGTGGACGCGCCGCCGCCCATTAGCGCGGCGAGCTCGTCCTGCAATTTCTTCTCGCGCTCGTTCAGGTCGCGCAGCCGAAGCTGCCAGCGGTGAAGCTGGATGCTGAGCTGATTGATGTAGCTCGTAATTTCGGTGCGCTGCGACGCGTTCTCCTTCAGCTGATGTTGAAGGTCCGAAATCCGGACAGCGTTTCCCGCCGCAATCGCCAGCGCTGAGGCGGGCACGGTGGTGGGCTGGCTGCAGCTCTGGCATTGCAAGGTGACACCAGCCGCGGCCGCATCCACCACGTACGAAGTGCCGCAGTGGCTGCACGCGAACACGATATCTGGGCCGGTGGTTTCCATGTTCATCACGTTCAAAGCAGCTCACATACCTTTGGGCGGCTGACATGCTGTGACATGTGAGCTCAATCCATGGCGTCACGGCGTGACGCAATGTCGCTTTCCGAGCTGCAGGGATTGCGCCTGGACGACCGGCTGGTGCTGCCGCCGAGCGACTTACGTCGCCTCGCCCTATCGGAACGCGGTTTGCTAAAGACCTGCTCGACCGCACACGCGCGGTCGGGAAGAACTACAATTTTATGGCTAAAGTTTTGGGTATTGATTTGGGCACGACGAACTCCTGTATGTCTGTGATGGAGGGCGGCGATGCCGTTGTCTTGGAAAATAGCGAGGGCGCGCGGACCACACCGTCGATCGTGGCGTTTGCAAAGAACGGCGAGCGTCTCGTGGGGCAGGCTGCGAAACGGCAGGCGGTGACGAATCCTGCCAACACGGTTTTCTCGGTGAAGCGGTTTATGGGGCGGAAGTTTGATGAGGTCCGTGAGGAAGAGCATCGGGTTCCCTACAAGATCGTGAAGGCAGCGAACGGCGACGCGCACGTGCAGGTGGAAGTAAACGGCGAGAAGAAGACGTTCAGTCCGCCGGAAGTTTCGGCGATGATTCTCGCCAAGCTGAAAGCCGACGCGGAAGCAAAGCTCGGCGAGAAGATCACGCAGGCCGTGATCACGGTCCCGGCTTACTTCAACGACTCCCAGCGTAACGCGACCAAGGACGCGGGTAAGATCGCCGGGCTCGAAGTTCTTCGCATCATCAATGAGCCGACGGCGGCTTCATTGGCTTACGGCTTGGATAAGAAGAGCGACGAGAAGATCGCCGTCTACGACCTAGGTGGAGGAACGTTCGACATCTCGGTGCTTGAGATCGGCGACGGCGTTTTCGAAGTGAAGGCGACGAACGGCGATACTCACCTGGGCGGCGACGACTGGGACAACGTGCTTGTCGATTGGATTGTGAGCGAGTTCAAGAAGGACTCTGGCATCGACCT
This sequence comes from Verrucomicrobiota bacterium, assembly GCA_030948555.1. GTDB lineage: Bacteria > Verrucomicrobiota > Verrucomicrobiia > Chthoniobacterales > UBA10450 > JACCTI01. The sequence goes on from JALZAD010000131.1 coordinate 2,554, forward strand.
CTCGAAGCAGCCGGATGCGATCCAGCGCATCAAAGAAGAAGCTGAGAAGGCGAAGATCGCGCTCTCTTCTTCTCAGGAATACGAGATCAACCTGCCGTTCATCACGGCCGATGCGAGTGGGCCGAAGCACATCCAGAAGAAGCTCACCCGCTCGAAACTCGAGCAGCTGACCGACTCGCTGTTCCAGCGGACGATTAAGCCTGTGAAGGATTGCCTCGCCGACGCCAAGCTCTCCGAAAAGGACGTGAACGAGCTGGTGCTTGTGGGTGGTATGACCCGCATGCCTAAGGTCATAGAGACCGCGCGCACCTTGATTGGCAAAGAGCCGCACAAAGGTGTCAATCCGGATGAAGTAGTAGCTATTGGGGCTGCTATTCAGGGTGGTGTGTTGAAGGGCGACGTCAAGGACGTCCTACTCCTCGATGTTACGCCGCTCACCTTGGCGATCGAAACCGCAGGCGGAGTAGCTACTCCGATGATTCCACGTAACACTACGATTCCTACTCGGAAGTCGCAGATTTTCTCGACCTACAGCGACAACCAGCCCGGCGTCGAGATCAAGGTGCTGCAAGGCGAGCGTCCGCTGAGCCGCGACAATAAGAACCTCGGCACGTTCCACCTCGACGGCATCCCGCCGGCGCCGCGTGGCACGCCGCAGATCGAAGTTACCTTTGATATCGATGCGAATGGCATCCTGCACGTCTCGGCGAAGGATCTCGGCACCGGTAAGGAGCAGAAAATCTCCATCACCGGTAGCTCAGGTCTGAGCAAAGACGAAGTCGAGAAGATGCAGCGCGACGCCGAAGCTCACGCTGAAGAGGATAAAAAGGCGAAGGAAGCGATCGAGATCAAGAACAACGCCGATACACTGGCTTACCAGTGCGAGAAGCAGCTCAACGACCTCGGCGATAAAGTCTCCGGGGACAAGAAGCAGCAGGTCGAGGACGCCATCAAAGCGGTGCGCGACGCGATCGAACGCAGCGACGTGGATGCGATGAAATCCACCTACGAGACGTTGCAGAACAAGTTCCAGGAAATCAGCGCCGACCTTTACAAGCAGGCATCTGCAAGTACAGGTCCCATGCCCGGTGCGGAAGCAGGCGGGCGGCCTCAGCCGCAAGTTGAGCCGGACCAGGACGGTCCGCGCAAGCAGCACGGTGACGTCGTCGACGCGGAGTTCGAAGTCGTCGACGAAGACAAGAAGTAAGCCTCAGGCTTTCCAATAACAATTTGCCGGTGCTCGTTCGGGCATTGCCTAACGCGCACCGGCAGTTAACCAACAAAGACAAGAAGGAGTAACCAAGTATGGCATCAGTTAACGTAAGGCCTCTCGGCGATCGCGTGTTAGTTCAGGCGATCGAAGAGCAGGAAATGAAAAAGGGCGGGATCATCATCCCGGATACCGCCAAGGAAAAACCGCAGGAGGGCAAGGTAGTCGCTCTCGGCACCGGTAAGATCGACGACAACGGCAAGAAGGTCGACTTCACCGTAAAGAAGGGTGACAAAGTGCTGATCTCGAAATACGGCGGCACGGAAATCAAAGTGGACGGTGAGTCCTACTTGATCATGCGCGAGGACGATATCCTCGGCATCATTGGTTAATCAGCAACCTCTAACTAGAAACTCAAAGTAACTTATGGCAGCTAAACAACTACAATTCGATGAGAACGCGCGGCATGCGCTTCTCCGCGGCGTCGAGAAACTCTCG
>JALZAD010000140.1 GCA_030948555.1 Verrucomicrobiota bacterium
AGCGCGGCGCGCATCGCCGCAAGCGGTGCGTCACGCTCAAACCAACGCTCAAAAGAAAGCGCGCCTTGGTGCAACAGCATTGATCGTCCGTTCGCCGCCTGCGCACCGACATCTGTGGCGGCGGTGAGTAGCGGCGTGCGCGGCGGTTCGTAGATTGTGTCGTAGACGAGCAGGTGCGAGCCCAGCATCGCAGACGCCAGCACAGGCGGATCAGAGCGTCTCATCCCGAGCGGCGTCGCGTTCACCACCAGATCAATCTGCGCGAGTTGAATCCGAAGCTCGGCTTCGTTCCATTCGGCCACCTCTGTAAGGCAGTACGGGCGCAACTCGCGCGCAAGCTCCACCGCCTTTGCGTGCGTCCGATTCGCGAGAACGAGTCGCTCACAGCCTTCGCGCGCGCATTGCAGTGCGATGGCGCGTCCCGCTCCCCCACCCGCGCCTATCAAAAGCACGCGCAGATCGCGGAGGTCGACGGAGAACTCGCTGCGGATCGCGCGTCCAAATCCGGAGCCGTCCGTGTTGAAGCCAATCAACTTGCCGCGATCGAAGCGGACGCAATTCACGGCGCGAGCAGCGCGCGCAAAATCATCCAGCTCGTCCATGAGCGATGCCGCGGCGTGCTTGTGCGGAATGGTGAGATTCACGCCGACGAAGTTGCGCTCCGCGAACAGATGCAGGACGCGCTCGAGTTCGTCCGGCCCGACTTCGAAACGGGCATAGCGCATCTCGAAGCTGCAGTGTTCCAGCGCCGCGTTCATCATCTGCGGTGAGCGCGAGTGCGCGACCGGATGACCGACAACGCCGAGGCGGATCGTCGGCTCGTCCCAATCCTCCAGATCAGCGGACGTGTAGAATTCCTTCACAGCTGCACTACTATCCTGACCACATGTCCGCCGGCACTGAAACCGAAACTGCACCGTCCGACTTCGTGCGCGAGATCGTCGCGGAAGATTTGCGCACGGGGAAGCATGCAGAGATTCACACCCGCTTTCCGCCAGAACCAAACGGCTATCTGCATATCGGCCACGCCAAGGCGATCTGCCTCGGGTTCGGCATCGCGCGCGAGAACGGTGGCATCTGCAACCTCCGGATGGACGACACCAATCCGGCGAAAGAGGAGACCGAGTACGTCGAGTCCATCATTACCGATGTAAAATGGCTGATCGGCGGCTGGGCGGACGAGAACCTCGGGATGAAGCCGACCGGCAAAAAGCCGGAGACGCGCGATGGCGATTTCGTTCTTCCAGCGGTGCGCAATCCGCAGCCCGACGCGGCCGTCGAGCCGTTCCACGCGTCGGATTATTTTGAGCAATTCTACGAGTGCGCGCTGCGGTTGGTGCGCAACGGCAAGGCTTACGTCGACGACATGAACGCCGAAGACACGGACGAGTTTCGCCGCATCGGCAAAGACTCGCCGTTTCGTGAGCGTTCGGTCGACGAGAATCTGGACTTGTTAGGCCGGATGCGCGCCGGCGAGTTCCCGGACGGCGCGCGCACCTTGCGCGCGAAGATCGACATGCAGGCGCCGAACGTCTGGCTGCGCGATCCGGTGCTCTACCGCATTCGTCATCACGAGCATCATCACGCCGGTGCGGGGTGGCCGATTTACCCGATGTACGACTTCGCGCACTGCATCAGCGATTACATCGAAGGCGTCACGCACTCGCTCTGCACGCTCGAGTTCGAGGTCCATCGGCCGCTCTACGATTGGATTTTGCAGTCGTTAGACCTGCCGCGCACTTTACCGCGCCAGATTGAATTCGCGCGGCTGAACATCGACTACACCGTGATGAGCAAGCGCAAGCTGCTCCAGCTCGTGAACGACGGCGTGGTGAGCGGCTGGGACGATCCGCGCATGCCGACGATCTCGGGCATGCGGCGCCGCGGAATCACGCCGAGCGCGCTGCGGCACTTCGTGACCGAAGTCGGCGTCACGAAATACCCGAGCCTGACCGAATTCAGTCTGCTCGAGCACGCCGTGCGCGATGAGTTCAATCGCACCGCGCAGCGCCGCTTTGCCGTCCTACGGCCGATCAAAGTCGTGATCACAAACTACCCCGCTGATCAGGTCGAAGAACTCAGTGCGGTGAACAACCCCGAGAATCCTGAAGAAGGCTCACGAGAGATCCCCTTCAGCCGCGAGCTCTACATCGAGAGCGCCGACTTCATGGAAGTGCCGCCGCCGAAATACTTCCGACTTCGGCCCGGCGGCGAGGTCCGTCTTAAGTACGCCTACATCATCCGGTGCGATGAAGTCGTGAAAGACGCGGCAGGAATTGTCACTGAGCTGCGTTGCACGGCCGATCTCGAGAGCAAATCCGGGGGCGCGACTTCGAATCGCAAAGTGAAAGGCACGATTCACTGGGTCAGCGCCGCACATTCCGTCGACGCCGAGGTGCGGCTCTACGACCGCTTGTTCACCGTTCCGGAGCCCGACGCCGACGGCAATTTCAAAGCGCATCTCAATCCCGACTCGCTCGAGATCGTGCAGGCGAAGTGCGAGCGCTCCTTGCGCGACGCTGCGCCTGACCAGCGTTACCAGTTCGAGCGCCTCGCCTACTTCGCACTCGATCCCGCTTCGCGTCCCGACCAGCTCATCTTCAACCGCACCATCACGCTCAAAGACACCTGGGCCAAGCAGGTGAAGCGCTAACGCCGGGGGACGCATCGCGTGCTCGCACCGGTGAGTGTTTGGGTGATGTAAATTGCGCGCAATGACTCGCATCAGCGCCGGCCTCCTGATGTTTCGGAAGTGCGATTCAGCTCTTCAAGTGCTGCTCGTGCATCCGGGCGGTCCGTTCTTCGCGCGTAAAGACGATGGGGTGTGGACGATCCCGAAAGGCGAAGCGGAGCCCGGTGAAGATCTCCTCTCACGGGCGCGAATCGAATTTCAAGAGGAGCTCGGTATTGCCGCTGGAGCGGCGGCGTGGATTCCACTCGGTGAAATCAGACAGAAGGGTGGCAAGGTTGTGCACGCCTGGGCATTCCAAGGAGATCTGCCGGACGGCTTCGCCGTGAAGTCGAACGTCTTCACGATGGAATGGCCGCCGCGGAGCGGAAAACGTGCGACGTTTCCGGAAGTGGATCGTGCGGAGTTCTTCCCGGAGGAAATTGCGCGGGTGAAGATCAACCCGGCGCAGGTGCCGTTTCTCGAACGACTGCGCGCCAGTTTGCCTAACGAGTAATCGTTACCCCGGCGGCCAGGCGAGCGCTCGCTTGCCGAGGACGTGGACATGCAGGTGCGGCACGCTTTCACCGGCGTCGCGGCCGTTGTTAATCACAACGCGGTAGCCGGACGCGAGAAGGTCTAGCTTCTCGGCGACGATGCGGGTGGCGAGCAGGAGCTTGCCCAGAAGCGCCTGATCGTCGGCCGTCGCTTCGGCGAGGCGCGGGATAACGCGCTTTGGAACGATGAGGACGTGGACCGGCGCTTTCGGATCGACGTCGTGGAAAGCGAGCAGGTCATCGTCTTCATGAACGATGCGCGCCGGGATTTCGCGCGCCGCGATTCGCTCAAAGAGAGTCACGCGCCTAACGAATCGAACAGCGGATGTGATCGAGTTGATCGCCCGCCAGTTTCTCGCGCACAAAGCAGACGATCTCCTCTCGCAAGGTGTCGCAGGCGCGCGTCCAGGTCTTCGCGCCGCGGAGATGTTTCACGCCGGCTTGCAATCCGACCAACTGCACACTGTCGATCCCGGTCGCGATCAGGGCCGCCATTCGCTTCTCCAGACCATCGAAGAACGCGAGCTCGTAGCCGGCGCCGGCGGTCTGCGCGATTTCGAGAAGCGACAAGGAGATCGGCGGCGGCGCGGGGGAGAAGAACGGGATGATTTCCTTGTAGCCGATCACCTTCAGGACGTAGCGCACGGTTTGGGAGAGCTGGCTGAACGGCACGACCGGCTCGTCGTTTCGCAGGCGAAGATAAAATGTGATGCTCTCGGTGATGTGATCCGTGAGCCACCAGCCGGGATAGCCAGCCTGGTCGGCCGCGCTCTTGATCGCGCGTTGCAGCCATTCCTGGTTGAACTCGAAGAGCTGGCCGGAATCGCAGCGCAGATAGGGAAATTCTTCTTTAAACGCTACCATGAGGAGTGGCTTCGGGCGGGAACAGCTCGCGCTGCGCCGCGTTAGGTTTTACGCGCCGGCCGAGCGCGTGGATCTCATCAACGAATTGCTCCACGCCGTCGAAGCGGCGGTGCACGGAGGCGTAGCGCAAGTAGGCGACTTCATCGATCTCGCGCAGCTTTTCCATGCACTGCGCGCCGATCGCTTCCGATGTCACCTCACGTCCGCTCGTCTGCAGCTCGTGCTGGATTTCATCAACCGCCTGCTCAAGCGTGACGAGGCTGATCGAGCGCTTTTCGCAGGCTTTAGCGAGGCTGCTGACCAGCTTGCGGCGTTCGAACGGCTCGTGCGTGCGGTCGCGCTTGATCACGCGCAACTCAGAGCGCTCGATCTCCTCGTAGGTGGTGAAGCGGTAGGAGCACTGAAGACAAACGCGTCGGCGGCGAATGCTGGACGAATCCCGAGACTGGCGCGAGTCGATGACTTTGTCATCGCGAAACCCGCACTTTGGACAACGCATAGTGCTGGGGACGGAACTAACACACCGTATGTTGTGGCGTCAAAGCATTGCGCGTGGAAACGCAAACAAAAACCGCGCTGCGCGATTTGGGCGCGGAAAACTTACCGCGGCGGGAACTCGAACTCCGCCTTCTTCTTGTCCTTCGAGAGCTTGAGGTAAGCGCCGAAGTTTGAGCCCCGTTTCGAGACGAAGCCTTCGATCAGTCCGGTCTTGCCCATCTCCACGAGACGCTCCGCTTCTTCAGGCGGAATTTCTTTGCCGCAGAGATTGCGCTTCAGCTCGAACACGACGCGAGGCGAGCCGTCGGCTTGTGGCTTTGCGACCACGAATGCGTCGTCGGTCTGATACAGGTCGCCATCGTGCACTTTGCTCTCGCTCAGCTTTACCGCCTTGGTGAGATCGAGCGGCGCTTTCGGTTTGCGCGGCGCGCGGCTGTTACCGTTTTTAGCGCCACCTTCGCGAGGTTTTCTGGGCGGAAACTCCCAGTTGATCTTGCCGCCCTGCTTCACCAGGAAGGCATCGAACGGCCGGTTCTTCTTTGAGGTGAATCCTTCGATCAGATCGGTTTTGCCACGCTCGACGAGTTGAATCGCGTACTCGCGGGTGACCGGCTTCTGGCACATCAACCGGCCGACTTTGAAGATTTCCTTCCAGCCGTCGCCGTCGCGCTCGCGCAAAATATAACTGGTCGGCGCTTCGCAAAGTTCGGCGCCAGTTTTCGGATCGGTCCAAAAAGGCGTGATCTCGTTCAGGTCGACTTTGTTGCCGAAATCGAGCTCGGCCTTCTTCGCGCCGCGATTCTTTTCATCCTCGACGATCTTGACCTTCGAAGGGAAACGGTTGCCGGTTTTCGAGGAAACGAAACCGTCCAGCGGCCCGATTTCACCGTGCTGCACCAGCTCACGGACTTCCTCTTCTTCGATCTTCCGGCCGCTCATCACCTTGTAGATCATGAGCTTGCCGTCTTGTGATCTGTAGCCCCGCAAGGTCTCAAGCAGCGGCTTGCCGTCGCTCGGCGAAATGATGTCGGTTGCGCGCGACGTGGTTTCGTCTTCCTCGAAGTTCTTCGTTCGATCGACAATCCGCTTCGTGACATCGACGATCTCCGACATGAAGTCGCGGCGCGGGAATTTCCCATGCTCCATCTGGCGGAGCTTGTGTTCCCACTCACCGGTCATGTCGGGCTTCGTCAATGCATCCGCGTGGACTGCGGAAAGAAACTCGAGGAGTGATTCGGCTTTGGTCGTCGGGACAAGCTCGCGCTGATTCCGCTCGAGATACTTTTGGTTAATCAACCCGTCGATGGTGTCCGCGCGCGTCGCCGGAGTGCCGAGACCGCGCTCTTTCATCGCTTCGGCCATGCTCTCGTCGTCGACCAGTTTGCCCGCGCCTTCCATGGCGGAGAGCAGGGTTGCTTCCGTGTAGCGCGGCGGCGGCTTGGTCGATTCACTGTGCAGCTCGGCGGATAACGTCTTCGCCTGCGCGCGGTCTTCACTCGTTAGGGCAGGTAACGCTTTCGCGTCATCGTCGATCGTGGTCC
>JALZAD010000291.1 GCA_030948555.1 Verrucomicrobiota bacterium
GAGTTGATCCCTCGCGACGCGGCGAATGCGAGGCGACGTGCGCACGGAATTCAGTCGGCGACTGGCCGAACACTCGATTTACGGTGCGATGGAATTCCGTGAGCGATCGAAACCCTGCGTCGTAGGCGACTTCGCTGATGCGGCGATTCGGATTGAGCAGTTGCGTAGGGGTCTTCTGCACGGACTCTCGCAACGTAATCGGTGAACGTCAGCCCGGTGCTTTTCCGGAAACCTTTCGCGATTGCATCGCGTGACACATGACGGCGTAAGCACTGCACCGGGACTCTCGCGCGGACTGATCGCGCTGATCTCATTCGCCTGCGGGGCGATGGTCGCGAACATCTATTATGCGCAGACGTTGATTGATCGGATCGGGCCCGAGATCGGGCTGTCCCCTGCGCTTTCCGGCGCGATCGTGACCCTTACGCAACTCGGTTACGGGCTCGGGCTTTTTCTTTTCGTTCCGCTCGGCGACCTCTGTGAGAACCGGCGCCTCTCGTTGCTCATGATCGCCGGAACATTTGTGGCGTGTCTTGCCATCGCGCTCTCTCGCGGGCCAGTCATGTTCCTCGCGGCCTCGCTCGTGACCGGGGTCGCCGCGACCGGCGCGCAGATTCTTCTCCCGCTCGCGTCGCACCTCTCCGCGCCGGAACGACAGGGCCGCACCATCGGTCAGATCATGAGCGGCTTGCTCGCTGGGATCATGCTGGCGCGACCGCTGGCCAGCTTCATGGCGGAAACGTTCGGCTGGCGATCGGTGTTCTACCTTTCGGCGGCGCTCATGGCTGTGATCGGCGTCGCGCTCGCCGCGACCTTGCCGGAGCGGAGACCGCGCGCTCGTGTGCCGTATCAAGCAATCCTGCAGTCCATGGTGACGCTCACGCGCAAGCACCGGCAACTGCGGCTGCGCGCTCTCTATCAGGCGGCGCTCTTCGCGGCCTTTAATCTCTTCTGGACCACGGCGCCTCTCGTCCTGCTCCGTCGATTTCATTTCAGCCAAAACGGAGTTGCGCTCTTCGCTCTGGCCGGCGCCGGAGGCGCGCTGGCCGCTCCGCTCGCCGGGTGGATGGCTGATCACGGGAAAACTCGCCTAACGACTCTGGTCGCGCACCTCATCCTGGTCGGCGGGTTCATCGTCGCGGGTTTCATCGTCGCGGCCGGGATGGTGATCGCCTTCGCCGCGACCGGGTTCCTGATCGACGCCGCGGTGCAGTTGAATCAGATCACCGGGCAGAAAATCATCTTCGAGCTTTCGCAGGAGGCACGCAGCCGGGTGAACTCAATCTACCTGACGTCGATGTTTGCCATCGGTGCGATGGGTTCGGTGATCGGCTCGTTTTGTTACGATCGAGGCGGGTGGGGAATGACGGCGGCAGTGGGTGCGGGAATCGGCGCGAGTTCAATGCTCTTGTTCCTTCTCTTGGACCGCGTGCAAAGCAGCGAGTCCGACGATCTGCCGCGTGATCATGCGGAGATTGTCGCGGGCAGCTAAACGCCGTAGCTAACTAGTCTTCGTAAGCTATTAACAGCAGGCGCTGGAACGCGTTGCCGCGATTGAAACGACGACGAACGACTATGGAATCCCTTCACGCGCAGACGGCTGAAGGTCAGCGGCTGATCGGCGATGCCGAGCGCCAGCATAACTGGAAACGCTGGGGCCCTTACCTGTCGGAGCGGCAGTGGGCGACGGTGCGCGAGGATTACTCGGCCGACGGCGATTCCTGGAACTACTTCCCGCACGATCACGCGCGGAGCCGCGCTTATCGCTGGGGCGAGGATGGCTTGTTAGGCATTACGGATCGGCAGTGCCGTTTGTGCTTTGCGGTCGCGCTTTGGAACGGGCGCGACCCTATCCTGAAGGAGCGGCTCTTCGGCTTAACAGGGCCGGAAGGGAATCACGGCGAGGACGTGAAGGAGCTCTACTACTACCTCGACTCGACGCCGACACATTCCTACATGCGCGCGCTGTATAAGTATCCGCAGGCCGAGTATCCCTACGCGCGCTTGATCGAGGCGAACCGGCGCCGCGGCCTTGGTGGCGCGGAGTTCGAGCTGATCGATACCGGTCTGCTCGACGAGAATCACTACTTCGATGTCTTCGCGGAATACGCAAAGGCGGGTGAGAACGACATGCTGATTCGCCTGACGATCGCGAATCGCGGACCGGAGAAGGCGACGCTCCATCTGCTGCCGACGCTTTGGTTCCGGAACACATGGTCGTGGGGCGACATTCCGGAGGAATGCACAGGCAAGCCGTCGATCCGACTGGAACACGACGGGCTGGCGCGAGTTCATCACGATGAGCTCGGCGAATACGAGTTCGGGTACGAAGGTGCGGCCACGCCGCTGTTCACGGACAACGAAACGAACACGGCGCGGCTCTTCGGAAATGTGAACGGCACGCGCTTTTCGAAGGATGCGTTTCACGAGCGGATCATTCACGGCCGCGCTGACGCGACGAATCCGGCGAATGTCGGGACGAAGTTTTCTCCGCACTACATGCTCGAGCTCGGGCCGGGCGAAGAACGTATCGTTAGGCTGCGCTTGCGCGAAGTTGTGGCGGGAGTCGATGACTCCGGAGGCAGTCCGTCCGATCAGTCCGGGTCACCAACTCCGGCTACAACAGTTTTTGAATCGTTCGACCAGATTTTCGCGCAGCGCATCGCCGAAGCCGATGAGTTCTACAACGCGATCACTCCGGCCGCGGCGGATGAGGAATCGCGGAACGTGGCGCGCCAAGCCTACGCCGGTCTGCTTTGGTCGAAGCAGTTCTACAACTACCAGGTCGAACAGTGGCTGACCGGTGATCCCGGCCAGCCCGCGCCGCCCGCTGAACGCTGGAACGGCCGCAATCGCGAGTGGCAGCATCTGTTCAGTCGCGACGTCATCTCCATGCCGGACAAATGGGAGTATCCGTGGTTCGCGGCCTGGGATCTCGCCTTTCATATGGTGCCGTTCGCGAAGGTCGATCCCGACTTCGCGAAGAAGCAGCTCGAGCTGTTTTTGCGCGAATGGTACATGCACCCGAACGGACAGATCCCCGCTTACGAGTTCGCTTTTGGCGACGTGAATCCGCCGGTGCACGCCTGGGCCGCGTGGCGTGTTTACAAGATGACCGGTCCGCGCGGCGAGCGGGACACGCGCTTCCTCGAAAGCACCTTCCAGAAGCTGTTGCTCAACTTCACCTGGTGGGTGAATCGCAAGGACGCGGACGGCAACAATCTCTTCTCCGGCGGCTTCCTCGGATTGGATAATATCGGTGTCTTCGATCGCTCGAAACCGCTGCCCACCGGCGGTCATCTGCAGCAGGCGGACGGCACCGCGTGGATGGGATTCTATTGCCTGACCATGCTCTCGATGGCGCTGGAACTGGCGGAGACAAACCCGGTCTACGAAGACATGGCGTCGAAGTTCTTCGAGCATTTCGTCGCGATCGCTGACGCCATGAATACGATCGGCGGCACCGGGCTTTGGGACGCTGACGACGGGTTCTATTACGACAAACTGAAGACGCCGAGCGGGCGTGAAATTCCGTTGCGGACGCGGTCGTTAGTCGGGCTGCTGCCGTTGATCGCGGTCGAAGTCATCGCGGATTCGCAGATCGCGAAACTGCGCGGATTCAAGAAGCGGATGGACTGGTTCCTCGCGCATCGCAAGGACCTGCACGAGAGCATTACCTACTGCGAGCTGTGTCCTGGTTCGTCCCATCGCATGCTCGCCATACCGACGAAAGAACGACTGACCCGCGCGCTCCGCTACATGCTGGACGAGAACGAATTTCTCTCGCCGTTTGGATTGCGCTCGGTCTCACGTTTTCACCACGAGCATCCCTATGTCTTCCGCGCGGGAAACGAAGAGCACCGCGTCGACTACGTGCCGGGAGAAGCGAACAGCTACCTTTTCGGCGGTAACTCAAACTGGCGCGGGCCGATTTGGTTCCCGATCAATTACCTGATCGTGGAGGCGCTGGAGCGTTACCATCATTACTACGGCGACGACTTCCAGGTCGAGTGCCCGACCGGTTCGGGGAAGATGATGAATCTCGACGAAGTGGCGCAGGAGCTATCGCGGCGCCTAACGAGTATTTTCCTGCCGAACGAGAACGGCGCGCGGCCATGCCATGGCGAGGTGGCGAAGTATGCGACCGATCCGCATTTCAAGGAGCTGGTTCTCTTCTATGAATATTTCCACGGCGAAACTGGCCGTGGTTGCGGCGCGAGTCACCAGACGGGCTGGACGGCGCTCGCGGTCAAGCTGCTGGAGAACGCAACCGATGATCCTGATCAGGAAGCTACCAACGCACACCGCCCCGGGATTCAAGTCGGCCGCGCAACGTGCTGCGAGCGACTCGCGCACTCCCCGGAGGACGTGAAGTAGCGCGGTGAGGGAGGGATTCGAACCCTCGGTACCCTTTTGGAGTACGACGCTTTAGCAAAGCGTTGCTTTCGACCACTCAGCCACCTCACCAAGCGATTTGCGAGACTATGGCGTCGAGCGGATGGTCGTCAACCAACCTGCCCGACCTGATGCGCGCCTGCCTAACGAATCGTTATCCGCGCGGTACACTGTGCCTCGCAGCTTGCGCGCTCGTGCTGCTGAACGTTGGCTGCGGCACGTTGCCGAAGAAGGAGCACGCGTCGATCGCCGCGCCAGTTTACGTCGGGTCAATCGCGAGCGTGAACCGCGAGTCGCACTACGTGCTGCTTGATGTGAACGGCACCACCGCGCGACCCGAAGCAGGCACGGAACTTACCGCCATCGCGACCAGCGGAGAGGCCACGCGGCTGAAGGTCGCAGCGGAACGGAAGCGGCCGTTTGTCACGGCAGACATCGTCAGCGGCGAGCCGGTGAAAGGCGAACGGGTCTACCGGTGATCAGCGAAGAGGAAGCGGTCCAGACGATCCTCGCGCACATCGAGCCGCTTCGGTCGCGCAGGGTCGCGCTGTCAGACGCAATCGGAAGCTTTGCCGCAGAGGACGTCCTCGCGCCGATCTCGCTGCCGCTTTTCGACAACTCGGCCATGGATGGCTGGGCGGTCTTCGCGAGTTCTACCGGGCCGGGCGCGCGGCTGAAGATCGTCGGTGAACAGCCGGCGGGATTGGATCGTGGTTTGCGCCTGCAGCGCGGCGAAGCAATTCGCATCTTCACCGGTGCGCCGCTGCCGGAAGGTGCGGACGCAGTTGTCATGCAGGAGGAGACGCGCGTCGAAGGCGGCGAGGTGGTGCTCGAGAATGTCAGCGAGCGGGGCGAGTTCGTCCGGACGCGAGGCGGAGACGTGGCGGAAGGCCAAAAGGTGCTCGGCCGCGGAGAACGCATCAACGCCGGCACGCTGGCGTTGCTCGCTGCTCTAGGCACTCCGTCTTTAACTGTCGGTGGCAAGGTGCGCGTCGCGGTTGTCTCGACGGGCGATGAGCTCGCTCAGGCGGGCGCGACGTTGGAACGCGGGCAGATCTACGAATCGAACTCGATCCTGCTCCGGGCTTTGCTCGAGCAACTCGGCGCGGAAGTTGTTTCGACTGTGCATAGCGCTGACGAAGTGGAGCCGCTTCGATCCACTCTCGGGACGGCCATGACCTGCGACGTTGTGATCATCACTGGCGGTGTTTCGGTCGGCGCGCGCGATCTGGTGAAGAGCGTGTTGATTGACCTCGGTGCGACGCTCGATCTCTGGCGCGTCTCGGTGAAACCGGGGAAACCGTTCCTCTTCGGCCACAGAGGGGAAACGTCGATCTTCGGATTGCCGGGCAATCCCGTCTCCGCCTTCGTCACGTTCCTTCTATTCGTTAGGCCAGCATTGCTCAAGCTGATGGGGGCGGCAGAAACAGCGCTCCCGCTCAGCGGCGTCGCGGCGCGCCTTGGATCATCGATCAAAAATCCTGGCGATCGGCCTCACTACATTCGTGGACTGCTGCGCGACGGAACCTTTGCTCCTGCGGGCCGCCAGGAATCGCATGCGCTCGTCGGCTTAAGCCGCTCAAACGCGCTTGTCCGGGTCGTAGCCGGCGCGGACCTCGCCGCGCGCGCAGAGGTGACGGCCCATCTCTGGAATTATTGATCGCCTCGCGGTGCGCGTCCTTGAGCGAGCCGGGCTCGTTTGACACGCATTATGGTGCTTCTAGCTTGAGATGTTGAACGCGACCTTCGCTCCCGTCCTCCCATCAGCTACGGAAGGCGTCAGCCGCGCGGATCTAGAGCGTCTCTCGCAAATGATCCTGGCGATGCAGCGGTGCCTGCTGCTCCGTCTCTCGCACGAACTCGCGGAAGGCAACGTCTCCTTCCCGCAATATTTTCTCCTCGCCGCGCTCGACCAACAGGAAGTGCTTACCATGTCCGCCATCGCGCAGAAAATGGGTCACACGACGGCGGCGGCGAGCGGGTTAGTCGCTCGCCTCGAGAAGCTCGGTTATCTGCTTCGCGCGGGCGCGCCGGAAGACCGCCGCAAGGTGATGGTTTGCATCACGGAGAAGGGGACGGCGCTGGTCCGCCGCATCCGCGAAGACATGGTTTTTAACCTCTCGAAGGTGATGACGCAGCTCACTCCCGGCGAACAGAAGGCGTGGCTGCAGATCTACACCAAGGTCTACACCTACTGTCAGAGCAAGTAGCTCGGCGTCTCCTCTCGTCGGGCGAATCTGCGCGCCGGCAGCGATTCCGATTTCGGAACTTCTCCATCCCAACCGCGGGAAGATTGCCGGGTTGTTCGGCTGATCGCTTAGGAGTGCAAGACACAACTCACCAGTGAGTTACAACTCTCTCGCGAGCGCGGCACGATGCTTGCATAGTGCGGGGAATCCTTGTGGACTACGCGCGGTAGCTGGGTAACATCCACGTTCGCGCCGCACCTGCTCTCTTCTCATGCGTAAGATTTTTCTGACCACAGTCGCGGTGTTGCTTGGCCTCACTCCGTTGCGAGCGCCGCTCGCTGGCACCGATACCGTGGAGACGCGCAGCGTTCACTCCGGGGGAGCTCCTCGTTTTACACTCAATGACGCGATTCTGACTGCGCTGCAGCGGAACCCGGATATTCAACGAGCCCGCCAGGACATCGAACGGGCCAAGGGGCTCTATCTGGAGTTGCGCGCTCAGGCGCTTCCCCGGCTGGACGCCACCGGGAATTATTCGGACACCGATCCCGAACTCTTTGTCAGTAAAGGCGGACCGGTCGTTCCCGGCAGCGGTAGTACCTTCACGAGCGGAACTGGACGGGTGACGAGCGCATACAACGTGGAGGTGCGCGCCACCCAGGTTGTCTTTGCCGGGGGCCGCGTGGTTTCGCAAATTCGGGGAGCCGATTTTCAGCGCGACAGCGCCTACTTCGGATTCCGCAATGTCATCGATCAAGTGATCGCCACGGTGCGCCAGCAGTTTTATCAGGTGCTGCTCAATCGCGGTTTGATCGACGTGCAGGAGGAATCGGTGGAACTTCTGCGGCGGCAATTGCAGGATCAGCAAAACCGCTTTGAGGCCGGGACCGTGCCGCGCTTCAATGTGCTCCAGGCGCAAGTCGCGCTCTCAAATCAAATTCCCAATCTCATCACGGCTCAGAACAACTTTCGCATCTCGCGCTTGCAAATGGCCAGGACGATTGGACTCGATCTCGATCCTGCCGATGCCAATCAGCCCCCGCTCGAGGCTGTGGGCCAACTGTTCTTTGATCCGCGCATCCTCCCTCTGGAAGAAGCGATCCGCGTGGCGCGTGAGCGAAGGCCGTCCCTCAAGCAGCAAAAGGCAAACATTCTCAACAGCGCAGAGCAGGTGCGCGTGGCACGTTCGGGTTTCTTTCCTCAGGTCAATGCCACGGCCGGTTACCAGGGGCGCAGTTCGATCTTCAGCTCGGATGTGGGCGATGTCAGCACCGGCACCGTGGTCGGCCTCAACGGTAACTGGGCCATTTGGGACATGGGCGCCACCTACGGCCGAATGAAGCAGGCGCGGGCTGTTCTCCAGGAATCGAAAATCACCTACGAAGACGCGGTTCGCCAGGTCGACCTTGAGGTGCAGCAGGCCTATTCGAACCTGCAGCAAAACCGGGAGCTCTTTCACAGCCAGGAGAAAAACGTCGAGCAGGCGGAAGAAGCTCAGCGCCTGGCCAAGGCGCGCCTCGACGCCGGCGCCGGCACCCAACTCGACGTGCTCAACGCCCAGGTCCAGCTGGCCACGGCCCGCTCCACCAGATTGCAAGCGCTGGCCGGTTACAACGCCACCCTCGCGGAATTCGATCGGGTGACTTCCACCGAGACGACCTACTCGAACGAGCTCGATGATCCGAGGACGCGCAACAAGGTGAAGACGGAAGCCGCTCCGACGCCTGCACCGAAACCAACGCCATTGCCGCTGAATCACGCGGGCAATCGCAAGCCGGTCGCAACCTCCAGCACGCGGACGCGGACCACGACCACGATCGGTGGCGGAAAGTAGCCGCCGCGACGTGGCCGAGACCCGCGCGCTTCCTTTCGAGCAGTTCCCCGCACTCGTTAGGCAAACCGGCGTGGTGCACGGTTTCACGCAGCGCGTCGCGGGGATCGATGTCACGGCGGACAAAGCGGAGGCGCTGCGCCGGCTCGATCAAGTTCATCGCGAGATTCGGCGGGAGATCGGTGCGGGCGAAATCCCCTTGGTCACCGCGCAGCAGGTGCACGGAAACGGCGTGGCCATTGTTGATCAACCACTCACCGGCGATCGATGCTTCGACGATTTCGACGGGCTGATCTCGAACCAGCGCGGCGTCTGCCTCGGCATCTACGTTGCGGATTGCTGCGCCGTTTATCTCGTCGACCGGGCGCGGCGCGCGATCGGCCTTGTTCACTCCGGGAAAAAAGGAACGGAACTCGGCATCACGACCAGCGCGATCGAGCTTATGCAGGAACACTTTGGTTCCCGCCCGGCGGATCTGGTTGTGCAACTTGGTCCGTGCATTCGCCCACCGCACTACGAAGTAGATTTCGCAGCGGAGATTGTGCGCGCGGCTCACGCTGCTGGCGTTGAGCAAGTGGAAGACTGCGGGACCTGCACCGCCTGTCATCCGCAGCGCTACTATTCGTATCGCGCGGAGAAGGGCCGAACCGGGCGGATGCTCGCGCTCCTCGCGCTCCGTTAATCTTCGGCTTCGAACCGAGCGCCGTAGGCCACAATGCCGCGCTTCCCCGCCTTCGCCACGAACTCGAAAAACTCGCGCCCGATCGGGCCGAACTCCGCTTCGGCCGCGGCCGCGAGGGCCTGCTTGATGTTCAGCCCGCTGCGATAAAGCAGCTTGAAAGCGCGCTTGATCTCATCGCGTTCCGCGCTGGAAAGACCGGCGCGCCGCATCCCCACGACATTGATGCCGAAGACCGCTTCCCGCGCCGCGCTCAGGAAGGGCGGCAGATTCTTCGAGTAGCGACCTTCCGCCAGCGCGAGGCGTCCGATGTGGATGAATTGATGAAAGCGCGCGCCGCCCGCAACGAACGCGCCGTCGTCGATCTGCACGTAGCCGGCGAGCAAGGAATTGTTCGCGATGATCACGCCGTTTCCGAGGCGGCAGTTGTGTCCGAGATGCACGCCGACCATGAGGAAATTGCCGTCGCCGATTGTCGTCGCGCTGCCTTCCGCAGTGCCGCGATGGATCGTGCAATACTCGCGGATCACATTTCGATCACCGATCGTGACGCTGCTGCGCGTCTCGCGTTTGAAGCTCAAATCCTGCGGCTGCGCGCCAACGATTGCGCCATACCCGATCAGGTTCTCGCGGCCGATCCGAACGGCGCCTTCGATCACCGTGTGCGCTTGCACCACGGTGTGATCGCCGATCACCACCTCGCCGCCGATGACCGCGCCCGGTCCAATCTCAACCTCGCGCCCGAGCTGCGCGGCCGGATCAACAATCGCGCTCGGGTGAATTCTCAAAGCACCCCCGCCTCTTTGAAACTGAAGTAAGGCAGGCGCCCTTCCGCTGGCGCGCCGATGATCACGTGATCCAGAAGTCTAATCTGCAACAACTCCGCCGCTTCGCGTAAACGTCTCGTTAGGCTGTGATCCGACTGGCTCGGCGACGGATCGCCCGATGGATGATTATGCGCCACGACGATGCCGTACGCTGCCGAGATGATGGCGGGGCGAAACACTTCGCGTGGATGCGCGATGCTCTCGTTCAAGCTGCCGCGCGAAATTTCTTCGACCCGGATCAGGTGGTAGCGCGTATCGAGGAGCAGGACGCGAAGCGATTCCGTCTGCAATGACCGCATCTCCTGGCCTAACAAGTCGTAAACCAGCTCCGGGGTTTCGATTTTCTGATTAACCAGCTGCTCGCGCGCGATCCGTTGCCCCAGATTGAAGGCTGCGACCAACTCCATCGCTTTGGTGGGTCCGATACCTTTGATCTTCTTGATCTCGTCGATGCTGCAGCGACTCAGCCCGGTCAGCGAGTTGAAGCGTTGCAGAAGTTCGCCCGCAACCGCGACCGCGTTCGCGCCCGGCACACCGACGCGGAGCAGGATCGCGATCAGCTCAGCATTCGTTAGGGCATTCGCTCCGCGCGCGAGCAATTTCTCGCGCGGCCTCTCGTCTTCCGGGAGCTCCTGAAGTTTCGGCTGCTGCGACACTTCAGTCGCGCAGCTCCTCGAGCAGCTCGCGCAAAACCTCGCCGAACTGCATCAGCAATTCGCTGTAGTCATTCGTTGGAAGAACGCTGAGGCCACTCTGCGCCGTGCTGATCAACTCCTGCCCGGCGGTGATCGATTCCGCGATCGGACGCCCGACCAGCTCCGTCTTCAAGATCTCGCTCATCTGGTCGACTTTTCCGTCCACGATCATTTGCGAATACTGCTCGCGCTCGGCCGCAGGTGCGGCGCGCAGCAAGAGGAGGACAGGCAGCGTTAGCTTTCCTTTGCGAAGATCGGTTCCGAGAGTCTTGCCGATGACCGCTTCGTTACCGGCGATGTCGAGGCAATCGTCGTAGATCTGATATGCGGTCCCGATCTTCATCCCGAACTCTTTCATGACCGCGACGACGGCGGGATCTGCCTCGTTTAGCGCGGCGCCCAGTTCCGCCGCGGCGGAAAAAAGTGAGCCGGTCTTCATTTCCAGAATGCGCCGGTAATCGTCGATCGCGAGATGCAGATCAAAGCGCCGTTGCGTCTGGATGATCTCACCCGAGCAGACATCACGCGCCGCCTGCGCGATCGCGCGGCTGATTTCCGGCTTGTCGAAATTCGTCGAAAGATTAAGCGCCTGCGCAAATAGGCAATCGCCGAGCAGAACGCTTAGCGAGTTACCCCAGCGCGCGTTCACGGTCGGCAATCCGCGGCGGCGTTCCGCTTCGTCCATGATGTCGTCGTGAACGAGAGTCGCCATGTGGATCAGCTCGAGAATGACGGCGAGATCAAGGTGCGCGGACGTGATTGGCCCGGTTGCGCCACCGCTCAGCAGCGCGATGAGAGGCCGCAGACGTTTGCCGCGCCCGCCGATCGCGTAGGCGACATAACCTTCGATGGCGGGATCAAATTCCGCAGCTTGCGCGGCGATGCGTTTGTCGACCTCGTCGAGCTGCGGTTGCACTGCCTGAGCGAGCTTCGCCAGCGGCGCAATCGACGAACTTTTAGCCGCAGCCGACCCGGTGAAAACCTCCACGGCCGCAGGATACGGGGCGGCTTTTCCCAAGTCAAAGCAACACACCTCAGCGTCGCTCGAGCCAGGCTCGGGTGCCGTACTTTTCCCCTGCGAGGGCTTCGGCTCGGGCGAGCAACGGCCCAGCGATTTCGCGCCGCTCGAAGCTCGGACAAAGG
>JALZAD010000150.1 GCA_030948555.1 Verrucomicrobiota bacterium
TTTCAGCATCGACTCGGCATTTAAAAGGAGCAGATCAAAGGCAACGAACACCACCGGCACGCTCGCCGCTGCGTTGTCGAACAGGTCGTTAGCCTCGGCTTTCCGGCCGAGCCGCTTTTGCAGATCGAAGAAGGTCAATTTGCGGCCGTGCTCGAAGGCCATGATCTCGCCGTCGAGAATGACTTCCGCGTCGAAACCGCGCGCACGTTCCGCGATCTCCGGGAACTGCTCCGTCATGCGGCGCAGATCGCGCGAAAAAATTTCGACCCGCGCCGCGCCGCGATGCAGATGCGCGCGGATGCCGTCAAATTTGTCCTCGACGTAAATCGTCTGCGCGTTCCCCGTGTTCTCGGCGAAACGCGCCCAGATCGCTTCCGCCGTCGGCTCGGGACTCGCGAGCATGCACTTGATCGGGCGAAAGAGCGCGAGCTCGGCGTTCGCGAGCTGCCCGCGACGCGCGAGCAACGCCACCTGGCCGATGTCGCCTAACAACATGTTCGCTTCCTTTACATCATCGAGCGGCGCCTGGAACGCGCTCGCGATCGCGTCTTCCACCAGGCCTTCGCGCAGACCGATGCGCAGATCGCCGGTCAGGATTTTCACTACGTACTGACCTTCACGCGCGGAGAGTTTCGCGAGTCGATCGCGGAGCAGCTCGGTCTTTGCAATTGGGCCGCGCGCTTTCTGGAGCGCGTCGAAAAGCTGCTTCGACTCGAGCAAGGTGAACGGCTCGGGTGCGGTCCGACCGTCGAGTGCTTCGAACGCGCTCTTTCCTGCATCGCCATGCGCGCCCGCGATGCGATGCATCTCGCTGTCGGTCAATTTCGTCGCGGCGAGAATGGCGCGAAAGATCACCGCCCAGCCAAGCTGCAGGGTGCGCGGATCGCTTTGGGCAAAAGCTTTGCCGGTAAGGTAACGAGCCGCGACGGGCAGCTGTTCTTCGCCTAACGAGACCAGGAATTCCGCGAGCAACCGCACTTTCTCGAGCTTCGCGGGCGTGGCGGCGATGCGTTCGCCAAGCTCCGCGAAACGGGCGAACTCCGATTCGACTTCATCCATCTTCACTGGGGCGATCACCGCTTCGCTGAATGTGGTCCGTCCAAGGGTGAGCTCGAGTTGGTTCTCCTGGCTCAAGGCCCACGCCTCCAGCCCGCGCTCGCGCAGATCGCGCGCAAACTCCGCCGCGAAACCATGCAAGGTGAGCACGCGCTTTGGCCTAACGAGTTCAACGTAACGCAGCAGATCGGTGTAGTCGGCGTGATCGGTCAGCGGAAAGGCGGCGTCGCATTGATAGCGATAGATCGAGTTTGGATCGACCGCCCAGCCGCTGATCATGGCGACGCGCTTCTTCGGGATTTTCTCCAGCATGCGCGAGCGATTCGCGCTCGGCGGACAGACCAGCACTTTACCGGCGAGATCGTTTGGATCGTAGCGATCGTATTCGCAGAAGCTCTGGCCGAACTGTTCGTAGATCCGCGTCATGCGAAAGACCGAGCCGTGCAACATCGGCCGCAAACCCGCAGCCGAGAGCGCGCAGAGGATCTCCTGCGCTTTGCCTAACGAGTAGCCAAGCAGAATCGGGACGCCGCCTTCCTCGAGCGTGTCGCGACAGAACGCGACGATCTCCGCGATGACCTGATCCGTCGGCGGGAGGCGATAACGCGGCAGGCCGTAGGTCGTCTCCATGATCAAGGTGTCGGCGTGACGCCACTCGGTGCGTTCGGCGGATTGGCCGGGGCGGAGCTTGAAATCGCCGGTGTAGAGGAGAGAGCCGGCGTCGCTTTCTATATAGAACTGCGCCGAGCCGAAGATGTGGCCGGCGGGGAGCAGCATGATGTTCATCCCGCGAAGACTCGTTAGGCGACCGAACTCGAGAATGTGCTCCTGCCGCTCGCCCGGCATGCGGGCCTGCATCAAGCGCGCGGTGCGTTCCGAGACGATGATCTCGCGATGCGGCGCGATGTGATCGCTGTGCGCATGCGAGACGAAGGCGAGCGGCTTCGCATCCCACGGATCAAGCCAGAGATCGTGATCGGGCAGATAAACGCCACGCTCGTAGCGAACTTGAATCACGGAATGAGATACGCGCGGAACGGACGGAACGAAACTGTGTCGCTCGTTTCGCCTCGTCGATTCAGCGGCTGCGGACGCCGCCGCTACATTGACACCTCGGGCCCTTGCCCGTTCCATAGCCCCGATGAAATTCCGCGTGCTGCTCGCCGTGCTTCTTCTGGCGAACCATGCGCATGCCGCGCGGTTGCCTTCACCGGCGGATGAGTTTCGGCAGTTGAAGGAAGCAACGCCGCTGAAGACGGCACTCGATCCGGCTTTTGAGTTTCGGAAAACGAAGTTGTTCCTCCTCGGAAGTCCGATCGGGACGAAGGTGCATACTGGTTTTCAAGGCGCGGCGAAGGATCCGGCGGTTGGGTTTGAAGGCTCGTATCGGCTCTGGGGCGCGGTCACGGAGCTCGATAAGCGCGCGCGCTACGGGCATTACTTCGACTTCTGGTGGCGCGCGAAACGCGACGCGGCGCTGACCGTTCGATTAGAGTATCGGCAGGAGGCGCTACGCGCGTTTACCCAAGCGCGCGAGGTCGATTACCCGCACGCGCGGGGCAATCACCGAACGGCATTCGCCGTCATCGGCGACGACTTCTTAAACGATGGCCACATCCTCGCGTGGCGATGCGTCTTGATCGAGAAAGGTCGCATCGTGGCGGAGACACGCTCGTACCTCTGGCGTTAAGATTCTCGCCTAACGAGTGCAACAGCCAACCGCTCACGTGTTCTACAATCGCTCTGCCATGCGGTGGGAAGTTTGACACTCCCCCGCCTGAGCCTGTAATTTCTCCACGTAGCTGTGCAGTCTTCGATACAAGTTGGAGTGAACGGCAAGGCCGTTTGGGTGAAGGTTGAGGGAAAGGGAAACTTCCTCAACAGCGGGAACTTGAAAGAGTTCGCGAAGGAGATGGTGCAGCGTGGCTACAGGGAGTTTGTCATCGATCTGGAACACTGCGCGATGATGGACTCGACCTTCATGGGAACAATGGCGAGCGTGGCGCTCCGGTTAAAGGAAATCGGTCACGGACATCTTCACGTCGTGCATTGCGGCCCGCGCAGCCGAGAGCTGCTGACCGGTCTCGGGCTCGACCAGATTTTTCAGATTCACTCGAATGGAAACAACGCGCCGCAGTGCGAAGCGTTACCGGACGAGAAGTTGCCCGAGCCCTCCGCGGCGAAGCAGCAGCAAGCGCAACAGATGCTCGATGCGCATGAGGCCCTCTGCGAGGCGGCGCCGGAAAATCTTTCCCGGTTTAAGGACGTCCTCGAATACCTGAAACAGGATCTGCAGCACGAGCCCACCTCGAATTAGTTCGGCCCTGTTTCCATGTGGCCGATTGTT
The DNA here is from genome assembly GCA_030948555.1 of Verrucomicrobiota bacterium. Classification (GTDB taxonomy): domain Bacteria; phylum Verrucomicrobiota; class Verrucomicrobiia; order Chthoniobacterales; family UBA10450; genus JACCTI01. The sequence continues at coordinate 3,404 of JALZAD010000150.1, forward strand.
CTCTCCGGGCTTTTGGCTGCATGTCTGATCGCATGGGCGATCACGACTCGATCAATGGTCACGCGCATGCGCGCGCTGGAGCGATCGAAGGAAGAAATTCAGGTCGAAGAGACGCTCGTCTTCGACTTTCTGCATGGCCTCGGCGCGGCATTTACTGAGACCATTCGCGCGGCCGATCTGCATCGGCTGATTGTCGAAGGCGCGGCGCGCATTCTCGATGCGCATGGCGGCGTGCTCTACATCGCGGACCGAACCGGGACGAAACTGACGCCCGTTTACATCTCGAAAGGTTGTCCGCCGCTGGTCGATGTGCCGGCGCATATTTTGCAGCAGGTCAGCGCCACGCCGGTTGCGCTGGAGAGTTATCTGCGGATGCACGCCGTCGATTTGAACGAAGGGATCATCGGCCGCGCTTACGCAACGAAACAGCCGCTCTACATGCTCGCGCTCGATGAGGCGCCGGAGCTCGCAAAACTCCGTGACACGCCGCTCGCTACCACGTCGGCGATGGTCACGCCGCTTCTCTACGGGAAGCAAAACATGGGCGTGCTCGCATTGGCCAATGGACCGATGAGCGTGCCGTTCACGCAAAGCGACTTCGTGGTCTTCAAGTCAATCGCGGAGCAGTCCGCCTTCGCGCTCTACAACGCGATCATCTATTCCGAAGCGAACGAGAAGAAGCGCCTCGACCACGACCTGCAGATCGCCCGGGAAATCCAGCGCATCCTTCTCCCCGACGAGGCGCCGCGGATCGAAGGCTTCGACATTAGCGGCCTAAACATTCCCGCCAGCCAGGTGAGCGGCGACTACTTCGACTACATCACCGTCGATGACGAGCGGCTCGGGGTTGCGATCGCGGACGTCTCGGGCAAAGGCGTGCCTGCCTCGTTGATCATGGCGATCTGCCGAAGCGTCTTGCGCAGCCAGGCGCCGGATAACGCTTCGCCCTCCGAGGTGCTGAAGAAGGTGAATCGGCAGCTCTATCCCGACATCCGCGAGGACATGTTCATCAGCATGGCCTACCTCGTTCTCGATCACGTCCGGGCCACCGTGACGCTCTCACGCGCCGGGCATGACGCGCCGCTTTTATACCGCCGCGAGACGCAGGAATTGACCCGCCTGAAGCCGCCGGGACTGGTCCTCGGAATTGACAGCGGAAGCGTCTTCGATAGGATCACGAACGACTTCGCAGTCCCGCTTGAACGCGACGATTGCTTGATCCTCTACACCGACGGTGTGACAGAGGCGCTCGATGCAAACGGGGACGAATTTGGGCCTGAACGCATGATGCATTCGGTCCAGGCAAGCGCGATGAACGGCTCCCAGGCCGTGATCAATCGATTGATTGAAGACGTGCGTGCGTTCGTCGGTGCGACGCCGCAAAGCGACGACATCACTCTAATCGTAATCCGAAAGACATGAGCAAATCCCAAGGCACAGAAGCGGCAGAAAATGCGCAGAAAATTCCGGTCGAGGTGCGCGATGGAACGGGTGCGGGAACGCTGGACGGCGACGATCCGGTCGCATCGCTGCAGAGCGATCTCGACCGGTTTCGCGATCTCGCGCTCCGCAGCCAGGCAGATTTCGACAATTACAAAAAGCGCGCCGCTCGCGAAAAGGAAGAGGCGATGAAATACGCGAACAGCTCGCTCCTCGAGCGGCTGGTCGCGATCATCGATAACTTCGAACTCGGTCTCTCCGCGGCTCGCGGCGAGGGCGAGAAGTCGCCGATTTACGCCGGCATGAACATGGTCTTGAAACAGCTGACCGACTTCCTCGCGGAGAATGGCCTCGAGCAGATCGATGCGGAGGGAACGAAGTTCGACCCGAACCTGCACGAAGCGATCGCACACGAAGCAAGCGCGAGCGTTCCGGAAGGCACCGTGATTCGCCAGACGCGCCGCGGCTATAAGCTCAAGGATCGGTTGCTCCGTCCCTCGAGCGTCGTGGTTTCAAGCGGCAAGCCGACTGCTTAGTCGAAGCAGTCATTCCGAGCGAAGTGAAACGAAGTCGAGGAACCCCGTTGCTTATCGCCGGTCCCGCCACGGGGTCTCTCGACTCCGCTGCGCTCCGCTCGAGATGACGAGACAACCAATGGCTACGACGAAGCGCGACTACTATGAGGTTTTGAGCGTCTCCCGCGAATCGACGGAAGACGAGATCAAGCGCTCGTACCGCAAGCTCGCGGTCAAATTCCATCCGGACAAAAATCCCGACGATCCCTCCGCGGAAGAGAAGTTTAAGGAGATTGGCGAAGCTTACGACGTCCTAATGGATGGCGATAAACGCGCCGCTTACGACCGCTATGGCCACGCCGCATTTGCGCAAGGCACCGCCGGCCGCGGCGCCGGCGGATTCCACGATCCATTCGATATCTTCCGCGAAGTCTTCAGCGGCGCGGGTGGCGGCGGGATGGGCGGCGGCATCTTCGAGACGTTCTTCGGCGGCGGTGGCGGCGGCGTTGATCGCGAAGGCCGACAGCGCGGTTCCGATCTGCGTTACGACATGCAGATCACGCTCGAGGAAGCGGCCTTCGGCGTGGAGAAAGAGATCGAGGTCCGCAAGCTCGACGCCTGCGGGAAGTGCAACGGTAGCGGCTCCGAAGCGGGCTCGCGCAGCGTCAATTGCCCGACCTGCGGCGGACGCGGGCAGGTCATCAGCTCGCGCGGATTTTTCCAGGTCTCGCAGACGTGTCCGCGCTGCCGCGGCGTCGGTCAGATCATCGAGAAGCCGTGCCGCGTGTGCGAAGGCGAAGGCCGTGTAGAGAAGATGAGCCGGATCAAGCTCAAGGTTCCCGCCGGAATCGCGGAAGGCTCGCGGCTTCGCTCCTCACGCAACGGCGAGGCCGGCATTCGCGGTGGCGCGCCCGGCGATCTCTACGTGGTCATTCACGTGAAGGAGCACGAGATCTTCCAACGCGAAGACGACAACCTCTTCTGCGACTTGCCTGTGCCGTTCACGCTCGCCGCGCTCGGCGGCGAAGTCGCGGTGCCGACCCTGGAGGGCAAAGCGAATCTCAAGGTCCCCGCCGGCACGCAGAGCGGCCAGATTTTTAAGCTGCGCGACAAAGGCATCATGAACGTGAACGGGCGTGATCGCGGCGATCTCTTCGCGCGGCTCATCGTGGAAGTGCCAACGGCATTGAATGGCGAGCAGCGCCAAAAGCTCGAGGAATTCGCGGAGCTTTGCGGCGACGAAAACACGCCGATGCACCGCAGCTTCTTCGACCGGGCGAAGGAATTCTTCCGCTAATTGCACCGCTTCTACATTGCGCCTAACGAGTGGAACCCGGACGCGCTCGCCCTGCGCGGATCCGAAGCGCATCACGCGCGCGACGTTCTCCGCGCCAAGCCGGGCGATAAGGTCGTCGTCTTCAACGGCCGCGGCCGCGAGATCACGGCCGAGGTTCTCGCCGTAGGAAGCCGCGACGTCACCCTGCGAAAACTGCACGAGAGCTCGACCGCGCCGCTGCGTTGCCGCATCACGCTCGGGCAGGCGATCCCGAGAGGGAAAAACATGGACCTCATCGTGCAGAAAGCGGTCGAGATCGGCGCGGCCGAGATCGTGCCTATCATCTCCGATCGCACGATCGTCCGCCTCGACGAAGAAGACGCCGCGCAGAAGCAATCGAAGTGGCAGACCATCGCAATCGAAGCCGCCAAGCAATGCGGTCAGAACTGGCT
>JALZAD010000164.1 GCA_030948555.1 Verrucomicrobiota bacterium
AACTACGACAGCGCGCTGATCTTCTCGCGCACGAAGCACGGCGCGGACAAGATCGCGGTCCGGCTGAAGCAGGAGAAACATTCGGTCGCCGTTTTGCACTCCAACCGGACTCAGCGCGAACGCGTTGAAGCACTCGATGGATTTAAAAACGGAAAGTACGAGATCATGGTCGCGACCGATATCGCGGCTCGCGGCATCGACGTCGCGGGCGTGAGCCACGTGATCAACTATGACGTGCCCGAGCATTCGGAAGATTATGTGCACCGCATCGGTCGCACCGGTCGCGCGCAGAAAGTCGGTGACGCGTTCACGCTCATGAATGGCGAAGAGCTCGGGTCGCTGCAGAACATCGAGCGCTTCATCGGGCAGAAGATTCCGCGCTTGAAGCTGGAAGGGTTTCCTTACAAGTACACCGCGCTGTTTGAGCCCGCAGCGTCGGAGACAAAGGGCGTGGGACCCACTTCAGGCGGCATCTCCTACGGGCGGCGGCGGCGCTAGCTTGCTGCGCGATCGACGGATCGCATAAGCTCGCGCCCTATGTCGCTCGTTTTCGAACGGTTGCAGACGGAGGGAATCGCAGAGCTTTACTACTTGTTAGGCGATGACGGTGGCGGCATCGCCGCGGTCTGCGCGCCGCCTTCGCGGCTCGCGTAGATCTACGCTGAATCAACGCGCGCACAAAGCTCACGCGCGCCGCTCAGTACGGTTTCGCAACGGAGCCGCTGCGCGATGGCGACGCGTTCACTTTCAGCGCGACGCTCGTAACGCCGGGCACACGCCGGAGCACATCAGCTTCGAAGTCGCCGACGCCGAAACGCCGGAGAAAATGTGGGGCGTGCTGACGGGCGATTCGCTCTTCGTGAATTCGGCGGGTCGTCCGGACCTTAGGCAACGCGATGACGAAGCAGCTCGCGGCGCAGCAGTTCAAAACCTTGCGCGAATATTTTCTCGGACTGCCGGACAGCGTGATGATTCATCCGGGTCACGGTGCGGGCTCGCCCTGCGCCGCGGACATCGGCGATCGGTTGCAAAGCACCATCGGCTACGAGCGCCTAACGAATCCTTTCCTCCAGTTCGATAACGTGGAGAAGTTCACGAAATTCGCGATCGAGACGGCGCCGCCGGTGCCGACCTACCAACCGCGGATGAAGAAGATCAACGCGGATGGTCCGCAGGTGATTGGCAATCTGCCAAAGGTCGCCGCGCTGCCGGTCAAGGCGTTGAAGGAAGCAATCGACGCGACCAAAGGGGTGCTCGTCGACACACGTTCGATGCTCGCGTTCGGTGGCGGTCACATTCCTGGATCGCTGAACATCGGCGGGTCGCCGTCGCTTTCGATTTGAGCTGGCTGGCTGCTCGATCCTGCGCAGCCGGTCTTGCTCGTTCTTGAGAAAGACAGCGGGATCGAGGACGTCGTGAAGCTCTTCATTCGCACCGGTTACACGAAGTTCGCCGGCTATCTCGTGGGCGGAATCAGCGCGTGGGAGGCAGCCGGCCTTCCGCTCGGCACGGTGCCGCAACTCAGCGTCCACGAGATCGAGAAGAGCAGCGCGAATTATCAGCTGCTCGACGTGCGTGGTCCGCGCGAATAGAACAACGGACGCATCCCCGGCGCGCAGCATTTCTTCCTGCCGCAGCTGCGCGAGAAGAGCGCGAGCCTGGACAAGACGAAGCCGACTGCCGTCTATTGCGCGAGCGGTTATCGCGCGAGTCTCGCGGCCAGCATTCTCAAGCAGGAAGGCTTCACCGACGTGCACGATACCCCCGGCAGCTGGCACGCGTGGAAGAAGGCCGGGTTCGCAGTCGAGAAGTAAGCTTGCCGCCATGCGCAGGCGGACGGAACATCGCCCCATGGCCACAAACTCCTATGCGCATCCTGAGGCTTTGGTCGATACGGACTGGCTGGCGCAGCATCTGAACGACGAAGGGATCCGCATCGTCGAATCGAATGAAGACATCCTGCTCTACGACACGGGCCACATTCCCGGCGCGGTGCACATTGATTGGCGGAGCGATCTGCAGGACCCGCTGATTCGCGATTACATCCAGCCGGAGAAGTTCGCGGAGCTTTGCAGTCGCAACGGGATCACGCCCGAGACGACGTGCATTTTCTACGGCGACAAAGCCAACTGGTGGGCAACCTACGCGCTCTGGGCCTTTCGGTTGTTCGGGCACGAGAAGGTGAAAATCCTCAACGGCGGCCGCGACAAATGGAAAGCCGAAGGTCGCGAGATGACGCGGGAAGTGCCGAAGTATGCGCCCACAAAATATCCGGCTCCGCAAAGGCGTTACGACAAAGAGATCCGCGCGTTCGCTGACGATGCGCTCGCGCAAAGCAAAGCGGGCAAACCGTTGATCGACGTCCGTTCGCCCGGCGAGTTCAAAGGCGAGATCACGCACATGCCCGAGTATCCGCAGGAAGGCGTGCTGCGCGGCGGTCACATTCCCGGCGCGAAGAGCGTCCCATGGAAGACGGCGGCGAATGACAACGGGACCTTTAAGTCCGCCGAAGAGTTGGCCAAGATTTACCAGGAGGGCGCGGGCCTAACGAGTGATCGAGACACGATCGTCTACTGCCGCATCGGTGAACGCTCGAGTCACACCTGGTTCGTCCTGACGTATCTTCTCGGGCTCCCGAATGTCCGGAATTACGACGGCTCCTGGACCGAATGGGGCAACCGCGTCGG
>JALZAD010000211.1 GCA_030948555.1 Verrucomicrobiota bacterium
GTTGTTGTTCGCCAGCGCGCGACGGACCGCCGCCGGGCTGACGTTCAACGCCGCCATGCGGTCCGCCTTGAGCCAGATGCGCATGGCAAAGGTGCGGCCGCCGAGGACCTCCGCGCGTTGCACGCCGGGGATCGCGGTGAGGCGCGGCTGCACGATGCGATTCAGATAATCGGTGATCTCGTTCGCCTGCAGCAGGTCGGAGCCGAAGCTCAGATAACACGAGGCAAACTGCGAGTCGGCCGACTCGATGTTGATCACCGGTATCTCGGCTTCGGGCGGCAAGTCACCGCGCACTTGGTTCACCTTCGAGCTGATCTCGGAGAGCGCCTTGTTCGAGTCGTAGTTCAGGCGGAGTCGAGCCGTGATCGTGGAAACCCCCTGCGAGCTTTTCGATTGCAGATAATCGATGCCATCCGCGGCTGCGATGGCGCGCTCCAGCGGCGTGGTGATGAACCCGCGCACCAGCTCCGCACTCGCGCCGACATAGACGGTCGTGACGGTGACCGACGCAATGTCGCTCCGCGGATATTGCCGCACGTTAAGCGACGAGATCGCCTGCAGTCCGGCGATGATGATGACCAGACTAACGACCAGTGCGAGCACCGGCCGGCGAATGAAAATATCGGTGAAAGTGCTCATGTCATTCTGAGCGGAGCGCAGCGGAGTCGAAGAATCCCGCCGCGACCCTGAGCGCCATGCCGCGGGGTCCCTTCGACTTCGCTCGGGATGACGACCGGCGCGATCATGTGTCCGCTGGCGTTGGATTCAACTTCGCGTCCGGCGCGAGCTTGTTGTCGATCGCCACGCTCATCCCGTTGCGCAGCTTGAAGACACCCGTGCTCACGACTTCCTGCCCTTCCTGCAGGCCGTTCGTCACCGCGATGAAATCCCCGCGCGCTTCGCCCGTCCGGATAAACTGCTGACGCAACACGAGCTCGTCCTTCTTCGTCTGCTCGTTCTGCTTCTTCTCGATCACGTAAACCGAGTTGCCGTAGGGCGCATACGACACAGCAGTCGCAGGAATGAATAACACTGGCCTTTGATCGGGCAGAATCACCTGCACGCGCGCAAACATCCCTGCACGCAACGCGTGATCGGAATTATCCAGCGTCGCCTGCACAGAAACACTGCGCGTCGCCTGATCGATCGCCGAGTTCACTGCCGTCAGCTTCCCATCGAACTCGCGACCCTGGACCGCATCGGTTGTCACCTTCACCGGCAAGCCCATCTGCACTTGCGCGAGGTCCTGCTGAGGGAGCGAGAAGTTCGCGTAAACCTGGTCGAGGGCCTGCAGACTAACGAGTTGTGCGCCCGCCGGCACCATCTGGCCAACGTTGACGGCGCGAATGCCCGCGATCCCATCGAACGGCGCCATGATCTGCTTCTTCGCGATGAGCGACTTGATGTTCTCCACCGCCGCCACCTTCTGGGAGTACTTAGCCGAAGCAGCATCCAGCTCCGCCTGCGAAATCACTTTGCGGTTGGCGAGATCACGCGCGCGTTCGAAGTCCGCTTTCGCCAGCTCCGCTTCCGCCTGATTCGAGCGCAACTGCGCTTCTTCCGCGGACGCATCGAGCTTCATCAGCATCGCCCCTTTTTTGATCGGCGTGCCCGATTCAAACCCGACCTCCTCGACCGTGCCGGCGAGCTCCGCGCTGATCGTGGCACCTTGCACCGGCGCGATCGAACCGACCGCATTCAGGATCGGCGTCCAGTTTCCTTTCTCGACCTTCGCGCTCGTCACAGTCGTAGGAGGCATCGCCGCCATCATCGCTTTGCCGCCCTTGATCATGGCCATGATCTGCGAGGCCTTGATCCCGGCGATGAGCAGGAAGACGGCGATGATGCCGATGATGACCTTGGTCACCGACCAGAACGCCGGCTTCGGAGTGAAATCAGTCTGAGGAGTAGCGGTTGCGTGCATAAGATTCGTTAGGCGAGGACCGCCTCCTGGTTGAACAACACCCGCCAGAGGTTCCGCACCACTGCAAGTTGACGCTCGCGTTGGGCCGCGGCCGGCATGTTGTCGCTCTCGAGCACGTCGCGCATCATCGAGCCGCGCGCGGTCGCGAAAATCAAATCCGTGATCTCGTTCGCATCGAGTCCGTGCGAGGCGTCGCGCATCTCCGGTGCCCGCGCGATCACTTCGGCCACGCCGGCCGTTCCGGTTTCGAGCACGTCGCGCACGAGATCGGCGATGCGCGGATTGCGTCCCGCTTCGGCAAACAAATCGACCACGAACGCCGCGTGCCGCTTCGGCGCGTTCTCGCAGCAATGCGAGGTGAGCAGAATCTCGAGCGAATCGAGCAGAGTCGGCGCGGTGCGGGCCCGCTCGAGCAGGTCCTGGATCTCCTTCTTGTGCTCCGCCGCAATCGCAGCAATCACCGCTTCCTTGCTTTCGAAGTAGCGGTAAATGAGGCCGACACTGAT
>JALZAD010000243.1 GCA_030948555.1 Verrucomicrobiota bacterium
ACAACGGCGTAGTCGTCGGCGAATCCGGCGACGGCGCTGCGGCCTTCGCGGTAGTTGCGGACCAGCGTCTGGTTCGCCGCGTCGTAGAGATGAGTGCGAAGGCAGTGGGCGGCGGCCGTGGCGGCGCGCAGATACTCGGCGTCACAGAAGACCTGCGCCGCGCGCGCGAAGGCGGAAATCATCAGGCCATTCCACGCCGTGATGATCTTGTCGTCCAGATGCGGACGCGGGCGTTTCGCGCGCGCGGCGAAGAGCGCCTGACGCGCCGTCGCGAGGATCTCGCGCACCTCGTCTTCGCTCCTCGCGAACTGCTGTGCCGTTTCGCCTAACGAGTGCCGTTCGATCAGGATGTTCTAGTTCGTGAACTCGCCGTGCGGGTCGGCGCCGGACGGCGCGTTGCCATTCGCTTCCACGCCGTAGTGGTAGTTGAAGATCTCAGCCGACGCGCCGAGCAGGCGGTTGATCTCGTCTTTCGTCCAGACGTAGAATGCACCTTCTGCGTGCTCGGGTTTTCCGTGCTCGATGATGCTGTCCGCATCTTCCGCGGAGTAAAAACCGCCTTCGGGAGCAGTCATGTCCCGCCGCACGTAGTCGAGCACATCACGCGCGACGTTCTCGAAATGCGGATCGTGCGTGATCTGGAACGCATCGATGTAGGCGAGCGCGAGCTGCGCCTGGTCGTAGAGCATTTTCTCGAAATGCGGCACGTGCCAGAACGCATCCACCGAATAGCGCGAGAAGCCGCCGCCGAGATGATCATGCATTCCTCCGGCAGCCATCTTGCGCAAGGTGAAGAGCACCATCTCCAGCGCGGTTTTGCCGGCGACGCCATCACGATCACGCGCGTAGACGCGCAGAAGAAAATTCAGCGTGACCGGTCGCGGAAATTTCGGCGCGCCGCCAAATCCGCCTTCATGAGCATCGTAGGTTCGTGCGATCTCCCGGTAAGCGGCCTCGATCACCGACGCATCGATGCTCGCCGCCGCGCTCGAGCTCGCCGCTTCACGCAGCACTTCGATGACTCGCGTCCCCTGCTCCGCGATCTTAGCGCTGTTCTGCTTCCAAGCTGCGGCGATCTGTTGCAGCACGCGCTTAAAGCCGGGCTGTCCATAGCGGTCCTCCGGCGGGAAGTAAGTGCCGCCGACGAACGGCTTCAGCTCCGGCGTTAACCAGACGCTCATCGGCCAGCCACCGTGACCAGTCGTCGCCTGGACAAAAGTCATGTAAACGCGATCGACGTCGGGTCGTTCCTCGCGATCGACTTTCACGTTCACGAACTCGCGATTCATGATCTCGGCGGTCGCATTGTCCTCGAACGACTCGTGCGCCATGACGTGGCACCAGTGGCAGGTCGAGTAGCCGACGGAGAGGAAGATCGGCTTGTTTTCCGCGCGCGCTTTGGCGAACGCCTCGTCGCCCCACGGCATCCAATCGACTGGATTGTCCGCGTGCTGCAGGAGGTAAGGCGACTTCTCTTGCGCAAGGCGATTAGTCGGACGCGACGGCATCTGCAGAACGTTCAACGTCCGATGGCCAAACGTCCACCGTTTCAACTCAGACGTGATCGGCGAGGGTGGGCGCGGGCGCGCCGCGCGTGATGATCCGACCGCGCTCTATGACGACGACTTCGTCGCAAAGGGCCGTCAGCTCGCGCGCGTCATGCGTGACGTAGATGAGCGGGATGTGAAATTCATCGCGGATGCGAAGCAAAAACGGAATGAGCCGCCTTTTCAATTTTCCATCCAGACTGCTCATTGCCTCGTCGAGGAGAAGCAGACGCGGCGTCGAAAGGATGGCTCGTGCGAAGGCAACACGTTGCTGCTCGCCGCCGGAAAGGCTCGTGACGTGACGCTTCAGCTGAGGAACGATTTCCATCACTTCCGCCACGTGGCTGACGGTGAAAGGCTCCTTCGCGATTGGTTGCGGACGACAGCCGTACTCGAGATTCGCGCAGACGTTAAGATGTGGGAAAAGGCCGAGGTCTTGCGGGACGTAACCAATGCG
>JALZAD010000290.1 GCA_030948555.1 Verrucomicrobiota bacterium
TCTTCGGGTTCGTCGAGTCGATCACGTAATACTCATCCGGGGCATGCGCGCCGCTGCCGTGTCCAAGACCAAAATGTCCCGCGGCCAGCTTCAGCGGTTCGCCCGTGAAGATGTAACCCGGATACGAGCCCGCGAGCCGCGGCCAGAGCACCGCGTCCACGCCACTGCGTTTCAGGACGGCGAGCTGCGATTGGATGATCTTCGAATCGGCCGACGTCGAGGTCGGATCGTAACCGCCGCTCATGTTCACCTCGATGTCGCCAAACCCGCGCTTCGCCAGATGCGCCTTTAATGCCGCCAGTGTCTCCGCCGCGGTCATGTCCGGCACGATGCGCAGATCGAGCTTCGCGACCGCGCGGTGCGGCAGGACCGTCTTGCCGCCCGGCCCGGTATAACCACCGACCAGCCCCTCGATGTTCACCGTCGGCACCGACACCAATCGCTCCTGCGCCGCCTGAAATTCCAGGTCATGGATCCAATGCTGCACGCCGAGCTGCTTCTTCATTTGCGCCTCGTCGCGATGCTTCGTTGCTTCGGCCACCATCGCCTTCTCCTCCGCGCTGATCGGCCGTGCCTTGTTCGCGAGATTATCGATCGCCGGATCATTGCCGTCCTCCGACACGAGCGTGTTCAGCGCCTTCACCAAATGCCACGCCGGGCTGTCGACCATCGCCTTGAGCGAAGAGTGAATGTCCTTCGCCGGGCCGCGTCCCCACTTCTCGCCCGACGCGATCAGCTCCACCTCGATCATCCCTTTCGCGCCCAAATTCACCTGCACATCGCCCTCGATGTCCTGCATCGCGAACGGCATGAACACGCCGATCGTCTTCGCTAATGCCGCCTGCACTTCCGGCCGCCTAACGAGTTGTCCGATGTGCGGCGAACCAATCTCCTCCTCGCCCTCCGCCACCAGCACCAGGTTCACCGGCAGCTTCTTGCCCGCCGCTTTCATCGCATGCAGCGCCGCCAGAAACGTCGCCTCCGGCCCCTTCTGATTCACCGCCCCGCGCCCGACGATCGCCTTCCCCAGCCCCGGCTTATCCACGATCGCAGCCTCGAGCGGCGGCGAAGTCCACTCCTTCGGATCGAACTGCTTCACATCATACATGAAGTAGAGCCCCACCGTCTTCGCCGCGCCCGCATCGAGCGTCGCAAACACGCCCGGCTTCCCCTCCGTCTCGATCACCGTCGCCTGCTGAAACCCCGCCTCCTTCAACAGCTTCGCCATGTATTCCGCGCCCGCGGGATAGCCGAGATCCTCCGCCGCAATCGACGGCAGCTTGATCCAGTCCTGCAACCGCTTCACCGCCTCATCATGCTGCTTCGCGACTTGGGCTTCGATGTCGGCGAGATCGTCTGAGTAGGAACTCGGAGCCGTCGTGAGGATGGCGAATGCGGCGAGCGCTACGGCGTAGCAGGTGGTTTTCATGAAATTGTTCATCGAGCCTTCTCCATGAAGAGGCAACCTCGGGAGCAGCCGTTCTCGCTTACCACTGATGCTCCAATGGGGCGATGGCGCTCGCCTTAGAGTGTAAGTCAGCAACTATCTCGTAGCTCGTGAAGCGAACGCGATCTGCGATCGCAGCGAACGCACCTTGTCGCGGCTTTGCGTCAAAGTCATTGCGGCGCACAGCTGGCGCGACAACGCGGAACGTCGCGCTGAACGCGTCAAAGTTCGTGAACTTCAGAATCGCGCTATTTATGTCCGTCGTGTTCTCGACTTCGATAAACTCGCTCGGAAATCGCCGATCGTTGAACCAGATGACGTCCACTGTGCTTGCACGCCGCACGACGTCTTCGAAAGTGAACGGGTAGATATCGTCGACAGTAATCACGCCGCCGAGCGGCTTCCCCATGAACGCTCACCGACGATCTTGTTTAGGCACAAACCTTCGCTGCTTCCGTAGGTTACCTAATCAACCAGCAGCCCTTGGTAATAGGTATGATCGCTTTCCGGCCTGGGGTTCGCCGCGACATCCGCCGGCAATCCATCCTCAGCCTAAAGCAGCGCCCCAAAGACCCGGCCGAACGCCGCAGAAATGTTTCGAATTTTGGACGATACGGGTGATTGATTTGAACGGCGCTTTCGTCGCCCACCGCACACCGGGGGATTTTCAGCGCCTCTGTGTAAAGGTGCCCGAGCGTTGCGAACCCACCATTCGCTCTCATCGCTTCGATCACGGCCTCTCTTTGCGTCATGCGATGGCGCCGCGGCCGGTCACCTACAGCCACCAATAGCTTTTCTCGTCTCGTCAGGAAGGACTGAAAACGACTGCACCAACATTTCGCCGGCTTCCACTGCGTCACCGGGCAATTCACCAGCATCCCAATCAACTTTGATGACGCGGATATTCTCGTCATCAGAGTAGACTTCTTGAACGACGCCCCCGCTGACCTCGATTATCAACGTCTGCAATCTCATCGGGTTAGCCGAACGCGATTCGTGGAACCGGCAAAGCTTTGCTTTATCAAGCGAAAGCCACCTTCTGAGAGCGACGCTTGCCGACCGAAGGCACTCGCTAGCTGCCAACGATCGTTAGCGTTCCAGCAGTCGCTCGATCCAGCGCATCGACGAGGTCCGGCAGAAGGGCTTTCAGATCTTTGAGTCGGTTGGATCGCGCGCGGATCAGCACGACCGCGATTTCGAAGCCGCGCACGTCATGCTGCTGCGCGAGCTTTTTGTCCACCGTAACAAATGCGTCGAACTCCTTCTCCGCGAGGCGAGCAATTCTCCGTTACCGATACTCGCCCATCCTTGTCGCGGCACCGTCGTGACTTGATGCCTAACGAGTTCGCGCGCGAGATTGCTGTCGACGCACTCGTCGAGCAGAACCTTCACTGCGTCGCGGCGGCGAAGACCCGGTCTTTCGCCTCCTCAAGAAAGGCGATGACCTGCTCACGCGACACGGTTGGGAATCCGTCAAGGAACTCTTCAATCGAGTCGCCGCCTTCCAGGTAATCGATGAGGTGTTGGATCGGCACACGTGTTCCGGCAAAACATGGCGCGCCGCTCATGATATCGTGGTCGATCTTCACGACCGATTGGCTCACGCTCATCACGTTCAAGTTACCTCCAGCCCCAGACAGTGTCGAGACATCGAACGCTCACAGAGAGCCAAGCTCTCCTGCTTCGGCGTCTTCGCCTCCGCGGCGATGCCGCCGAATTTCTTTACCAGCTCGTCCAGATTCGCGACGTAGCAGTCGACGTCTTCGTTGCGGTTTTGCGGGTCGAACTCGCTGGTTGACGGTGGCTGCATACGGGCAGCCTCCTGTTCATAACTGAAGTCGATCACTTACACTGCCCCGCGAGAATCTCGCCTCCACGATCAATCGTGTCTGCGAAGATCGCGCACCGGTGGTCATCACTCGGAATCGAGATCAGGCCGTGGTGATGCTATCCCTTTCAGAATACGAATCATTGGAAGAGACCGCTCACCTTTTGCGCTCTCCGGAAAAAATGCCAAGCGCCTTCTCCGGTCTATCGATCAACTGGAACGCGGTAAGGGAGTCCGGAAGAAGTTGAAGCTGGACGCGTCAATTTCGTCTGCGCGGATGACGCCTAGGCCGAATATCTCTCCTGGCAGGAACCGATCCGCAGACGCGCAAGCGCATTCATCTCCTGATCAAAGACGTGCTGCGGGATGCTTACCGCGGCATTGGAAAACCAGAGCCGCTTAAGCACGCCCGGCAAGGTTACGAGTCTCGCAGAATCACGGGCAAGCACCGCATGGTTTACCGCGTCTCCGGCTTCGCTTGCGCGTCAGTTTTCACGAACCAGATATCGCGTGAATCTTTAGCGCGCCGGACGAATGATCTGGATGGGGTCTTGCTCAGACAGGCGAAAGCGCGTTGGCTTCGCGGTCGCCGTCCTCCTCCCCATCGTGTCGCTGTTTACGTCGTGCGCGGGACCAAACCGGTCGCTCTATCCGCCGCGACCTGGCGCGGCGGTGCGGACTGTTTTCGTGATTAATCACAGCGTGCTGCACACCGGCGTGGCCGTGCAGCGATCAGACATTCCGCGCGGTCTGTGGCCTGCGAGCCACGACTACGCCGCTTTCAAGTATCTCGAAGTCGGCTGGGGAGAAGATGACGGCTATCGCAAACATCTCACGCCGCGGATCGCCTTCCACGCGCTCCGCGGCTCCGAGAAGACGGTGCTGCTTTGTAACGGGTTCGACCAGCCAGCAGGTCAGGGGCGCGCGGTCATCGCGGTTGATCTAAGTAAGGAGGGCTTCGAACGATTGTGCCAGCACATTGCGCAAACTTACGCGCTGGATGAATCGGGCGGTCCAATCCAGTTGGAGCCTAACTGGTATCGCGCACGCGGCCGCTACTCGGCCTTTCACAACTGCAACAACTGGGTCGCCAAAGGGCTGCGCGCGGCCGGTTGTCCGATCAACCCAGCTATCTCCATCAGTCCGCGTCCGCTGCTCCTGCAAATGCGGCAATTCGGGCGTGATCTTCCGCGCTAGCACAAACGGTTATGCGCAGCCACTGAGTCTACAACAACCTTGCTTAGGTAGTAGTCGTTACAGGCCGAGGCTCTTCTGCTGCGGCGATACCCTTTCTGCCGCGACTCCGTCGAAG
>JALZAD010000306.1 GCA_030948555.1 Verrucomicrobiota bacterium
GCATTCGTCCGCACGGAATGGGCATGGAAGGGCTTCGACTTCGTTGCCACGGTTAACTACATCGGCGACTACGAAGATGATCCTTCGTTCATCTTCGGCAACGATGTGGTCCCGGGTCGCGAAGGCACCCTCGCCAATCCTAACTACATCCTGCACCATCGTGTGTCCGACTACGAGACGCTCGACATGCAGCTGAGCTACGAGTTCAAGAAGCCGCAGATGGAAGCAGCTGCTGGTGGCTACTCAAAGGACGCGAAGGATGCTAAGAGCGCGATGAGCAACGTGGCCGGAGTGGAAAACAATGGCTCGTTCTTCCAGCGCATGATGTGGGGAACCAAGCTGACCGTAGGCGTGAACAACGTCTTCGATCGCTACCCACCGACCGTGCTCGGCGCGTTTAACGACAACTACGACACCTCGAACTACTCGATTCGTAATCGTTATTACTACATCAGCCTGAACAAGAAGTTCTAAGCTAAGACTCAGCTAAGTTAATCAATCCGAAGGGCGGGCGGCGTGAGCTGCCCGCCCTTTGTGTTTTCAATGCGGAAGGCAACGCACAACCAGCGCACCGTCCCGTAGGCAAGCTTCGGAACTTCGGTTGCGCCTTGGTTCGCCAGCAGTGTTCGCTGGGCGCTTCTGATCATCCCATTCGGCGCACTACGCGCAGCGCGACTCTTCGGCCGCGTCGTTCCGCCTCTCGAGCGAACCGCCAAGGTCGCCGAGGTCTTGCCGCGAGATGCGGAGGCGCAGCTCAAGTATGGTCGAGCCCTGCACGAGCAGGGACGTGTGCAGGAGGCCCTGCCGCGCTATCAGGAGGCTGTCGCGCTGCAGCCGAAAAACTCGGAGGGAGAATTCTGGCTTGGACTCGCATACGCCGACACTGGCGACCTGGAGCAATCAGCGGCTCATTATCAACGCGCGCTCCAACTCGATCCGTCGAACGCGATAACCGAGTGCAACTATGCCGGTGTTCTCGCCCAAGAAGGACGCCCGCAGGAAGCGATCAATCACTACCAGCAAAGCCTCTCTACAAACCCGAAGTTGTTTCTAGCGCACAAGGAGCTCGCCGATCTTCTCGCGAACAGCGGACATTTCGACGGCGCCATCGAACACTACAACGAGGCTCTGCGCTTAAACCCTGAGTTCAGCGAAGCGCAACAAAATCTCTCTTATGTGCTCAGGGTGTCAGCGCGCCGCACGCGGTAGTCGTTCTTAGCGCAGCATCTTGCATCCACGCGCAGCTGGCCGGATCGTGTCTCCATGAAAGCAACCGTTCTTACAATCGCGACGGTGATCGCGGCTGGCTTCTTCAGTCTGGGTTCGAGCGTTGCGAACGCAGGGCCAAAACAACACCGGTCCGACCAGATGTTAATCAACGAAAATGAAGAGCGTTACGTTTACATCGCCGGGTCTCACATTCCGCAGAAGGTGAAGCTCCGCTCGATCGGCACGAACACGCCTTACAATGTGCGCATCTACACGCAGCGCGAGCTGTTGAGCACCGGACGCCAGACGCCGGGCGAAGCGCTCTCAGTGCTCGATCCCTCGATCACGCTCACCGGCCGGCATTAGCAGGTAATCCTGTACGTGCGCTCGTCGCACGTCTGACTTCGAAGGCGCGACTAGCTTGATGCTGTCGCGCTTTTGTCTGTACCGCGGCAAATCAGAACACGTCCGCAGGCGCGCGTGAATGCCGCCGTCACATCTTTGCAATCCGCTGTCGCGCGGACGCTGGCATACCCGCTGCTTATAAGAAGGTGTCGCTCTTATGATTCTTGTAAGCATCCACCCTTTCGCCTTCGCGCCCCGAAAGATGCTCGCGCTCGTCATCAGCATTCTTTTCCTCGCGTCCATCTCCGGCTTCGCATCAACGCTCCTGCTCCCGGTCGACTCCACTCCGTACGATCGTCAGATGAGCAGGATTCGCCCCGTCCTCCTTAGCTCGAAAAATTCAGCCACCCGCGACGTTTCGGTGGCAACGGTGAACGCGTGGATGGGTGACCTCCGCAGCATTCCGTACGGCTATCACATGGAATGGAAAACGCCGGCCGAAGTCGGTTCCGGCCAACCGGCAGATTGCAAAGGCAAAGCCGTCGCGCTTTACGAACGCATGCAGGCAAGCGGCGCAACAAACGTGCGTCTCGTGATCGGCAAACGTGCACCGAGTAGCCGTGTCTCCCATGCATGGCTGGTTTGGCAGACCGCCACCGGTGAGTTCGTGCTCGATCCGACGTTCAACTGGATGGCCTGCCGTGCAGAGAGTGTCGGTCGCGGTTCGTATCTTCCCTTCTACGCGTATGCGGGGAAGCAGAAGTTCCGCGCGGCAGATTCGCCGACTCTGTACGCTCAGAACTAATCGGTTCTGCTCGTCTGAATCGAAGCGCAACGCGAGCCGCTGCTTCTCCGCCACCAGCTGTTTGCGGCAAGTAGGCCACCATTTTCTCGCTGCGCCACACCCTGCGGACGAAGTTTATATTGCGCGAATAAAGCGACTTTACTACCCTGAGGACGTCGCTATGGAAATTATGAAGACGTCCCGTCCACTCTCTTGCGCGCTCGCGTTCGCCGCATCGTTCACGCTCGTGAAATCGCCGGCCACAGCGGCTGATCTGATCCTCCACAAAGTTCCATCTTTGTCGGTGGAAAAATCAGCGGCCTATCCGATCAACGTCGCGCGCTATCGATTAGGCGCGCAGGTTGAAGCGTCGCCTAAAAGCCAGTCCGTCGCGCAACTTCAACTCAGTGCGAACGGTGAAGACAGCAATGTCGCCGAAGCGGCCCTGCTCTGCGACGACCCGACTGTCGGCTATGCGTTGCCGTCCGGCACGACGACGCTGCTCGTCTCGTTAGCGCAGATCGAGAACGTCGGCAGCATTTCGCTCATGAACAAAGGCGCGGCCGGCGACGTGACGATCGCTGCGGCTAACGCAAAGCTGCCCGCGAACAGCCCGCAATGGCAGACGCTTGTGCAGCAGGAGCTCTCCGGCGACGGATTGCACGCGGACGTTGGCCCTGCGGAAGCGAAGTATGTGCGGCTGACCTTCAACATCCACGAAGCCGGACGCATTGCAGCCCTTGGTGTCTACGCGAGCGCGAAGGTTTCTGATTTCACTATGCCGCGCGCCTCGCAGTTCGCGGTGCAGGACAAGAGCGACAGCTTCACCTTGATCAGCAACAACGTGAGTGACGTCCACGCAAAGGCGCGGGCGCTTTACGTGAGCTCGGGCAGCGATGCCGCTTCCGCGAACAACATGATCGATGAGCAGGCGAGCACGACCTACACTTTCGCGGCGCCGGACGCAGCTCCGACGACCGTCATCGACTTGGGAAAGAGCGCAACGCTCCGCCGTTTATCCGCCGTCTACTCACCGCGGGCCGGCAGCATGCAGTTCTATCTGCTGAATGCTCTGCCCGGCGCGAGTGCGCCTGAAGAGTTGAAGCTGGACGACGCTGCGTTCGCTACGATCAAACCAGTTGGCGTTGCAACGGACGACGGAACGCGCGGCCGCGCGGCAGTTGATTTTCCTGCGGTGACGGGGCGCTACGTTCTCGTTCGCTGGCTGCCAGCCGCGCAGGACGCTGATCCATTTTCCATCGCGGAAGTCGCAGCGTTCGGCAAAGCTGCGGGCGACGGAAAGCTGCTCGCGGCCAACACCGGCCTGACGCTCGCGCAGATCGATGCAGCGCACGCCGACGGTAAGACGATGATGGACGGCAAGACGGTGATCGAACCGAAGGACGAGTCGACTGCGCTTCCTGAATCACCTGTAGCCGAAGGACCGCCGCCGACCTTGCCGCAGCCTCCGCCATTCACCTTCATCCCCGTGATGGTGCCGAACAGCCCGTAAAGCTGCGTCAGACTTTTTCGAAAACCCGTCAGCCGCTGAGAAGCGCTGACGGGTTTTGTTTTGCTAACGACTAGTTGCCGCCGCCGAACGGCAACCTTTTACCGGGTCAAAGATTGTCGTGAATGATCTCGAAGATGCTCGTGCTCTCGAGCAGTCCGTGTAACGCATCTGCGCCTGGTCCCACCCCGAGAGCGATGACATCCGCGGCGTTCTCACGCGCGCGTGCCGCGTAAATTGCGGCTGGTTCAAACAGCAACTCCGGTGCGGGATTGTCAGTCGCGTCCTCGCCGGGCGGCTCGGGCGGCGCTTCCATCGGCGTCTCGGAAGGTGTCGCTCCATTCGGTCCGGTGGCCCACGTCATTGAAGGTCCTTCGGCGGCCGTCGCGCCCCACCAGATTCCGCCGCTCGCTTCCCGAGGCGCAAACCCGTTCAAATTCATCCCGCCGATCGAGACGTCTCCGCAGACGATGACGAGCGACTTCGTGCCTGCGTACTGCAACGCCTCGGCGACGGCACGGTCGAGTTCGATCGTCTCGAGCAGCGCGTGATCAGCGTCGTTCGCTTCCGCCGCTTTGCGCATCAGACCGGCGTCGACCACGAGCAGATATCCGCCGCGATTGAATTGAAGCAGCTCGATGCTCCGCCGCACCATGTCCGCAAGGGTCGGCTGAGTGGCGCGCGCGACATCGTCGTCGGCGTACGCCAGGTCCGTGGAGTTGAAGAGGCCGAGCAACTTCGCGCGTCGCCAGCGCGGCACTTCCTCGAGCTCATCCGTTGTTTGAACGAGATCGTAACCGGCCGTGTGCATCTCCTGCACGAGATCGGCGCCATCATCCCGCTCACCCGCTTTCGTGGTTGGAAGAAAATCCGCAGAGCCTCCGCCCAGGATCACGTCGATACCACCTTGCTTCGCGAGCTTCCGGGCCAGACTTTGCCGATCCGTGGCAGACTTGGCATGGGCGTAGAACGCTGCCGCCGTCGCGTTCGTCAGCGAAGCGTCAGTTACCAGACCAGTCATTCGGCCGCTGCGATGGGCGAGCTGAAGGAGATTCTCGAGAGCTTTGTTTTCCGCGCCCAGGCCGACCGTGCCGTTCTTCACCTTGATGCCGGTCGCGAGAGCAGTAGCCGCGGCGGCGCGATCTGGCGTCGTTGAATCGGTCGAGTAATTCTTCAGAAGAGCCGTGTAGCTCAGCGTATCCAGCGTCAGCGGCGTCGCCGCATCCGCTGCGTAGATGCGGGTGATGGCGAGCCGCGCCGGGTCGAGCCCTTCGCCGATGAAGAGAATGATTCCGAACGGCTTCTGGACGACCCAGTTTTTGAAATAGAGAACGCCGAGCCCGAGGAAAACCACGAGGCAGAAGAGCGCGAGGAGTTGGTTGCGCCACTTCATTCGCGCGATGTAGAAGCGCGCCTTCCGTGATGTCAACGCAAGAACCGGCTTGTCGCGCCGCGCTACCCTCGCGAAAGTCCGCGCCATGGCAGGACCCGTCATGTTGCTGATTCGCGATGGCTGGGGAATCAATCCCGGCGGGTTCGAGCACCGCGAAGCGAATGGCGACGCGACGTTGCTCGCGCGCACTCCCTTTCACGACGAACTCTATCGCACCTACCCGGGCGGCCGGCTCAGCGCGAGCGGTCTCGATGTCGGGCTGCCGGAAGG